>NZ_VTRV01000005.1 GCF_008274655.1 Cognatilysobacter lacus
CCGCGCGACCCGGCGGTCAGCGGCGGCAAGCATCCGGACCGGGTGGATTACGCGTCGCATCTCAAACCCGACGCGCTGCGCGGCGCGCGCATCGGCGTACTCCGCAAGAGCGCGGGCTACCACCCGGACGTGGATGCCGCGTTCGACCGCGCCGTCGCCGCGTTGAAGGCGGCCGGCGCGACGGTCGTGGACGCCGAGATCCCCACGGCCGGCAGGTGGGACGAGGCCGAGAACATCGTGCTGCTTTCGGAGTTCGCGCCGGGTCTCGAGACCTACCTGCGCGACAGCAGCGGGTCAGTGCACCGCTTCCAGGACGTGGTCGACTTCAATCGCAGCCACGCGGTGCAGGAGATGCCCTACTTCGGGCAGGAACTGTTCGAGCAGACATTGAAGGCGCCGCCGATGCAGTCGGCGAAATACCGCGCCGCGCGCGAGACGGCGCGACGTCTCGCGGGCCCCCAAGGCATCGATGTCGCGCTGGCGAAGCAGCACCTGGACGCGTTGGTCGCGCCGTCGACGGGGCCCGCCTGGCGCACCGACACCGTGCTCGGCGACCACTTCGTCGGCGCGGGCTACGGCGCCGCCGCGGTTGCCGGCTACCCGAGCATCAGCGTGCCGATGGGCGATGCTCGCGGGCTGCCGCTGGGTCTGGTGTTCCTGGGCCCGAAGTGGAGCGAAGGGCGACTGATCGAACTCGCCTACGGCTTCGAGCAGGCCACGCATGCGCGCAAGCCGCCTCGCTTCCTGCCGACCGTTGACGAACCCGCGCGTCGGATCGAACGCTAGCGGGCGCGCCGCGCTACGTGCGCGGCGTTGACGATCGCGAGCACCACGGTCATGCCTGTCGGCAGCCACAGCGCGCCGTAGCCCACGCGGGCGTACAGCGCCGCCGCGGCTAGGCCGCCTGCGAAGAAGCCGGCGATGACCACCGAGCACAGCAGCAGGCGCCGCGGCTGCACGGGTGCACGACGCAGCGCGTGGCCGAGTGCGATGCCGAGGTCGGTGAACATGCCGGAGACGTGGCTGGTGCGAACGACGGCGCCGCTGAAGCTGGTCGTCATCGCGTTCTGAAGACCGCAGGCTGCCGCGGCCAGGTGCAGGCCAGCGAGGCTGCCGCTTTCAAATGCGGCCAGCGAGAGCACAAGAAGCACGGCGACGGCGGCAAGCAGCGCGCTCTGCCGCTGATCCAGATCAAGCGGATTGGTCGGAATCACCGCGCCTGCGGCGACCGCGCCGGCAACGAATGCCAGCGCCACGCCGGCGAAGCGCGCGATCCCGAGCCCGTCACCGTCGGCGATCGCCGTCGCCAGCAGCGTCGTTGTTCCAGTGAGGTGGGACACCGCCTGGTGCGCAGCGCCCAGCAGCCCGACCGCGTTGACAGCGCCGGCGTCAAAAGCCAGCAACCACGCCACCGGCCAGACCCAGCGCGGCAGCCGGCTGATCACCCGTTCCGGCGCTGCCCGGGTGGCAAGCGGCGCGCACCCGTCATCGCGGCGCGCTCAGCTGGTTCTGCTTGCGAACTATGAGCATCGCGATCTCGAGCGCCTGCTCATAGTTGAGGCGCGGATCGACGCAGGTGCGGTAAGCGCGCTCGAGGTCGAGTTCGGTGAGCTCGCGCGCGCCCCCGAGGCATTCGGTGACGTCTTCGCCGGTCAGCTCCAGATGCACGCCGCCAAGGCGCGTGCCCGCCGCTGCGTGCAGATCGAACGCCTGTTCCACTTCGCCTGCGATGTTCGCGAAGCGACGCGTCTTGTAGCCGTTGGCGGTCGGCTCGGTATTGCCGTGCATGGGATCGCACACCCACAGCACGCGACGACCGTCCCGACGCATGGCGTCCAGCAGCGCCGGCAGCTTGGCGCCGATGTGCGCCGCGCCCATGCGGTGGATGAAGGTCAGCCGGCCGGGCTCGTCCTCCGGATTCAGCACGTCGACCAGTCGCAGCAGTTGGTCCGGCGTCACCGACGGCCCCACCTTCACCGCGACAGGATTGCGGATGCCACGCAGGAACTCGACGTGGCCGCCGTTGATCTGCGCGGTACGCATGCCGATCCACGGGAAGTGCGTGCTCAGGTCGAACCAGCCCCAGTTGCGCGGCACCTGGCGCGTCATCGACTCCTCGTACGGCAGGAGCAGCGCCTCGTGTGACGTGTAGAAGTCGACACGGTTGAGGTTGTGCACCTCGGCGCCCGACAGCGTTTCCATGAAGCGCACGGCATCGCCGATCGCGGCGACCATGTGCCGGTACTCGTCGGCAAGCGGCGAATGCCCGACCCATCCGAGATCCCAGTATTCGGGGTGGTGCAGGTCTGCGAAGCCGCCGTCTATGAGGGCGCGAACGAAATTCATCGTCATCGCCGAACGCGCATGCGCCTTGATCATCCGGCGGGGATCGGGGCGACGCGCTTCGGGCGTGAATGCAGGGCCGTTGACGATGTCGCCGCGGTAGCTCGGCAGGCTCACGCCGTCGATGATCTCCATGTCCGCCGAACGCGGCTTCGCATACTGGCCGGCGAAACGACCGACGCGCACCACCGGCTTGCGCATCCCGTGCACGAGCACGAGCGACATCTGCAGCAATACTTTCAGGCGATTGGAGATGACGTCGGACGAACACTCGTCGAAGCTCTCGGCGCAATCGCCGCCCTGCAGCAGGAACCGCTTGCCGTCCTGCGCCTCTGCGAGTTGCTGCTTGAGGCTCTGGATCTCCCACGACGTCACCAGCGGCGGCAACCGCCCCAACTCGGCGAGCGCGCCCTCGAGCTCGACGGGATCGGCGTATCGCGGCATCTGCTCCGCGGGGCGGGTGCGCCACGAACGGACGCTCCACGCGTGCGGAAGCGTCACGGCCTGCAGGTTGGTCTCGTTATTCGGCATCGCCTCTCACCTTCGACGGAACGCAGCGAAGGCGATCCACAACGCCAGCACCACGAAACTGATCAGGGTCCACACCGGCATCGACTGGCCGAGGAACGTCCACTCGATTTTCGCGCACTGGCCATCACCCGTGAGCACTTTTCGCACGAGCGCCATGAACGGCAGCGTTTCGCGCAGGAACGCAAACGGCGGGCCGCACGACGGTACCTGGTCCGGCGGCAGGTGCTGGATCCAGACGTGCCGCGCCGCGACGCCGGCGCCCGCGAGCGCCGGTATGAGCGCGATCAGCCCCGCAAGCGAGCGTGCGCGCGGCCGCTTAGGCCCGACCAATGCGATCACCAGACTGACAAGCCCGAGCGCAATCACCGCAATGCGCTGGAAGATGCACAGCGGACATGGTTCCAGCCGGAGCACGTGCTCGGCGTACAACGCGTAGGCCATCAGCGCGCAGCAGGCCAGGAATACGAGAAAGAATTGCGCGCGGAACGAGGCGCGAAACGGGTTGGGTGCCATGGTGTGGATGCGATTCCCCGGAGCGGTCATGGTCGCAGGGCGGCGGCGTCAACGCAAAAGACGACGACCGGGCTCGTTGGCAGCAGTCGCCGGCCGTGGAGCCATGCGACGTCGTGCACAGCGCCCGTAGCGAGTCCGGTGGGTTCGGCGCCCCCCCAACAACGCGAAAGCCCCGGGGACGCCGGGGCTTCGCTTACGCCGGACCAAAAGGCTCGACGGGATCTGCAGGCTGTTACTGGGCCGCGTCAGGGCGGTCGACGAGCTCGACGTACGCCATCGGCGCGTTGTCGCCGGCGCGGAAACCACACTTGAGGATCCGCAGGTAACCGCCCGGACGCTCGCGGTAGCGGGGACCAAGCTCGATGAACAGCTTGCCGACCGCTTCCTTGTCGCGCAGGCGCGAGAACGCAAGGCGCCGATTGGCCACGCCGTCGGTCTTGCTGAGGGTGATGAGCGGCTCGGCGACGCGACGGAGTTCCTTCGCCTTCGGGAGCGTGGTGCGGATGAGGCCGTTCTTGATCAGCGACGCCGCCATGTTCGTGAACATGGCATCGCGATGGGCGCTGGTGCGGCTGAACTTGCGGCCGGCTTTCTGATGGCGCATGGCAGTGGATTCCTAGGCAATGTTGGAACTTCTGGATTTCGCTGTCGCCATCCCGGCGTTGACGCTTTGGACTGCGGTTGGTCCGATTCCGACCGTCCTGGCCGGATGTACCGCGGGCTTAGATGACCGTCGGTGGTGGTGCCTTTCATGCGGAATCCCGCCGTGTGAGGGCGGGATCCGGTGCCGCGTCGCGAGCAGTCACGGCGCAGCAGTTTTACAAAAGCAAGTGAACGTCGAGCGGCTAACGTTGCTTCGAACCACGCTTGAGCGTCGATCCGGCCGGTCCCGTTACGGCGCCGGCGTTCGGGCAGAGGACGCCTGCGCGTCCCGCATCTTTTACTCAGCCCATCATCCCGTGCGAGGCGACACCGGCCGGCGGCCAGTTCTCAAGCCGCATACCGAGCGAAAGACCGCGCTGTGCGAGGACTTCCTTGATCTCGGTGAGCGACTTCTTGCCGAGATTCGGGGTCTTGAGCAGCTCGACTTCCGTCTTCTGGATCAGGTCGCCGACGTAGTAGATGTTCTCGGCCTTGAGGCAGTTGGCCGAACGCACCGTCAGCTCGAGATCGTCGATCGGACGCAGCAGCAGCGGGTCGACGCCACCGGTGGCCGGCTTCGCCGCACCGCGCTCGCGATGGGTGAAGTCGCCGAATACCGACAACTGGTCGGTGAGGATGTCGGCGGCCGTGCGGACGGCTTCCTCGGCGTCGATCGTGCCGTTGGTTTCGATGTCGAGGACAAGCTTGTCGAGGTCGGTACGCTGCTCGACGCGCGCGGCTTCCACCGCGTAAGCGACGCGACGGACCGGCGAGAAGCTCGCGTCCAGCATCAGGCGACCGATCGCACGGGTTTCCTCGTCCGGACGACGACGCGCGGCAGCCGGCTGGTACCCGTAGCCACGCTCGATCTTCAGGCGCATGTTGAGCGCCGTGTCCTTCGTGAGGTGGGCAACGACGTGATCGGGGTTCACGATCTCGACGTTGTGGTCAGTGCGGATGTCCCCGGCCGTGACGATGCCCGGGCCCGACTTGTTCAGCGACAGCATCGCGCTCTCACCGGTGTGCATCCGGATGGCGACGTCCTTGAGATTGAGCAGGACATCAAGCACGTCCTCCTCGAGGCCTTCGACCGTGGTGTACTCGTGGAGCACGCCATCGATCTCCACCTCGGTAATCGCAAACCCGGGGATAGACGAGAGCAGAACGCGGCGCAGCGCATTGCCGAGGGTGTGACCGTAGCCGCGTTCCAGCGGTTCGATCACGACCTTGGCGCGATTGCCGGTCAAGCGCTCGATCTGGGGACCACGCGGGCGCAATACCTGATTGGCGGTAACCGTCATGTTGTGGCTTCTCCTGTGGGCCGGCGTCGTCACGACGGCCCGGAACGGTGATTACTTCGAGTACAACTCGACGATGAGAGCTTCGTTGATGTCTGCAGGCAGGTCCGCACGATCCGGAACGGCCTTGAAGATGCCAGCGAACTTCTTCGCATCGACTTCGATCCACGACGGCGACAGGTCCATCTGCTGGGAGACCGTCAAGGCCTCCTGCACGCGGAGCTGCTTCTGCGCACGCTCAGCGAGCGCGATCGCATCACCGGCCTTCACCTGGTACGACGGAAGATTGACGATCTTGCCGTTGACGGTGACGCCGCGATGGCTGACCAGCTGCCGGGCGGAGGCGCGGGTGACCGCGAAACCCATCCGGTAGATGACATTGTCGAGACGCGTCTCGAGGAGCTGCAGCAGGTTCTCGCCGGTGTTGCCCTTCCGGTTCGAAGCCTTCTTGTAGTAGTTCCGGAACTGACGCTCCAGCAGGCCGTAGATACGCTTGACCTTCTGCTTCTCACGAAGCTGGGTGGCGTAGTCGGACAGCTTGCCCTTGCGGGCGGTGGCGCCGTGCTGGCCTGGCTTCTGCTCGAGTTTGCACTTCGAGTCGAGAGCACGGGCCGGCGACTTCAGGCCGAGGTCGGCGCCTTCGCGGCGCGCGAGCTTACAGGTGGGACCGATATAGCGTGCCATGTCTTATTCCTCCTCAGACGCGGCGCTTCTTCGGCGGACGGCATCCGTTGTGCGGGATGGGCGTCACGTCGATGATGTTGAGAATCTTGTAGCCGACGTTGTTGAGCGAACGCACGGCTGACTCACGGCCCGGACCGGGACCCTTGATGCGGACTTCAAGCGCTTTCACGCCGTAGTCGAGAGCTGCACGACCGGCCTTCTCGGCGGCGACCTGCGCTGCGAACGGGGTCGACTTGCGCGAGCCGCGGAAACCGGCGCCGCCCGAGGTCGCCCACGAGAGCGCGTTGCCCTGACGGTCGGTGATCGTGATGATGGTGTTGTTGAACGAAGCGTGGACATGGGCGATGCCGTCGGTGACGACACGCTTGATCTTCTTCTTCGGAGCTTTCGCGGCAGGCTTGGCCATGTCGGTCCCTTACTTCTTGATGGCCTTGCGCGGACCCTTGCGGGTACGTGCGTTGGTCCGGGTGCGCTGGCCGCGCAGCGGCAGGCCGCGGCGGTGACGAAGGCCGCGGTAAGAACCGAGGTCCATCAGGCGCTTGATGGCCATGCCGACTTCGCGACGCAGGTCGCCTTCGACGGTGAACTTGCCGACCTCGGCGCGCAGGCGCTCGACTTCGGGCTCGGACAGGTCACGGATCTTGGTCGCCGGCGTGACGCCGGCCGACTGGCAGACCTGCTTGGAACGGGTACGGCCGATGCCGTAGATGCTCTGCAGCCCGACCCAGACGTGCTTCTGGGCAGGCAGGTTGACACCCGCAATACGCGCCATTTGGCGATCTCCAAAACTGGTGTGCGCCCGGCTTGCGCCCGGCGATTGAACTCTCGAGAAAAACCCGAAATCTGCGTGTCCCGGCTTGCTTGAACCGCTGCGGCAAGCCGCATCGGCCGGCATGGGGAGTGTGCCCATGCTCCGGCGACAGACCCTGGCTGTACCGGGCATCGCGGCGAACCGCCCTGCCCGGCCCCGCGCACTCCTCAGGCGCGCGTATGGCCAAGGGTCCACCCGCGCGCGGGACTGCCGCTCGGGTCGCCCATCTGCGGAGATCGAAGCGAAGTTCGACCTGCCGCCTTTTGTTCCGTTTCGCCATCCTGGCCGGGGTTCAAACCGATCGGCCGTCCAGGCCATTTGCGGGACTCTCGCCACGCAGCGCGGCATTATGCCAGCAAACCCCGCCGCATGCACGCGATAATCACAATCGCCGCACCACCGCCGCTCAGCGGCCGCGAGAGCCGCCGCGCAGGTTGGCCTTCTTCAGCAGGCTCTCGTACTGATGAGACATCAAGTGCGCCTGGATCTGCGCGATGAAGTCCATAACCACGACCACCACGATCAGCAGAGACGTGCCGCCGAAGTAGAACGAGGTTCCGAGCTGGCTGCGCATGATCTCCGGCAACAGGCAGACGAGGACCATGTAGACCGCGCCGGCCGCCGTGAGCCGGGTCAGCACGGCGTCGATGTAGTCCGCCGTACCGCGACCCGGGCGGATACCCGGGATCAGCGCGCCCGACTTCTTCAGGTTTTCCGCAGTCTCCTGCGAATTGAAAACCAGCGCCGTGTAGAAGAACGAGAAACCCACGATCAGCGCCGCGTACAGGATCATGTGGAGCGGCTCTCCGGGCGAAAGCATCTGGCTCAGCTTCAGCAGCCACGACTGCGAATTGTTCTGGCTGAACCATGTCGCGGCCGTCGCCGGGAACATCACGATGCTCGACGCAAAGATCGCCGGAATGACGCCCGACATGTTCAGCTTCAACGGCAGGAAGGACGACTGGTTCTGGTAGGCGTTGCGGCCACCCTGACGTCGGGCGTAGTTGACCGTGATACGGCGCTGGCCGCGCTCGACGAACACCACGAAATACGTGAAGCCCAGCACCAGCGCCGCCGTGATCATCGCGGCCGGCGGGCTCATGTCGCCGTCCCGCAACTGGCCGAGCATGTTGATGATCTGGCCCGGCATGCCGGCGACGATGCCCGAGAAGATCAGCAGCGAGATCCCGTTGCCGATGCCTCGCTCGGTGATCTGCTCGCCCAACCACATCAGGAATACGGTGCCGGCCGTTAGCGCCACCACGGCTGTGATCACGAACCCGGGGCCGCCGCCATAAACGACCGGCGTCCCGCCCGGGGCTGTCGCGCTCTGCAGCCAGGTCGCGATGCCCCACGCCTGGAATACGGCTAGCGGAATCGTGCCCAGACGCGACCACTGGTTGATCTTGCGACGGCCCGACTCGCCTTCCTTCTGGATGGCTTTCAGGCTCGGCACGATCTGCGTCAGCAGCTGCACCACGATCGATGCCGAGATGTACGGGGCCACATTCAGGGCGAACAGGCTCATGCGGTGCAGTGCACCGCCCGAAAACATGTTGAACATGTCGACGATCGTCCCCTGGCGCGTGGCCATGAAATCGACCATCGCCTGCGGATTCACGCCCGGAACGGGTATGTAGCAGCCAATCCGGTAGACGGCCAACGCCGCGACCACGAAAAGCAGTCGCTGGCGGAGCTCGGTGAACTTGCCGAGGCCGCCACCCAGGCCGGCCATCGAATTGCTGCTACGCGCCATCAGGCCCTTACTCCGAAATCGAACCGCCGGCAGCTTCGATCGCCGTCTTCGCGCCTGCCGTTGCCGACACGCCCTTGAGGATGAACGCCTTGGAGACGTCGCCCTTCTTGACGATCTTCACCTTCTTCACGTTCGGCGCCACGAGACCGGCCGCCTTGAGCGAAGTAATGCTGATCTCGCCGGCTTCAAGAGCCTCGAGTGCGTACAGCAGCACTTCCGAAGACTCCTTGGCGAGCTTCGAGCGGAAGCCGACCTTCGGCAGCCGCTTGATCAGCGGCATCTGTCCGCCTTCGAACTGGGCCTTGATCTTGCCCTTGCCCGAACGCGCGAATGAGCCCTTGTGGCCGCGGCCGCAGGTCTTGCCCAAGCCGGAACCGATGCCGCGGCCGACGCGCTTGCGTTCGGTACGGGCGCCGTCGCCGGGCTGCAATGTATTCATACGCATGGTCGATTACTCCTCGACGCGAACGAGGTAGTGAACCTTGTTGATCAGGCCGCGCACCTGCGGGCTGTCCTTCAGTTCACGCACATCGTTGATCTTGTTGAGACCCAACGCGCGCACCGACAGGCGATGAATGCCCTGCGTGCCGCGAAGACCCTTGACCAGACGGACCTTGACGGTGCCGCCCTCGACTGCCTGGTCCTTAACCATGGACGAGGTCCTCCACCTTCTTGCCGCGCTTCGCTGCGATCTGCGACGGCGACCGCATGTCGGTCAGGCCGCGCATCGTGGCGCGCACGAGATTGATCGGGTTACGCGAGCCGACGGCCTTGGCGAGGACGTTCTTCACGCCCACCGCTTCCAGCACCGCTCGCATCGCACCGCCGGCAATGACGCCGGTACCCTCGGACGCGGGCATCATGAACACGCGGGCCGCGCCGTGACCGGCCTTGACCGAATGCCACAACGTGCCGTTGTTGAGGTCGACGTTCGCCATCGACTTGCGTGCGTGCTCCATCGACTTCTGGATCGCGACTGGCACTTCGCGCGCCTTGCCGTACCCGAAGCCGACCTTGCCATTGCCGTCGCCGACCACCGTCAATGCGGTGAAGGTGAACTGGCGGCCGCCCTTGACGGTCTTGCTGACGCGGTTGACCGCGATCAGCTTCTCGATCATGCCGTCGTCGACTTCTTCGCGATTGCGATCGCGACCGCGCTGCTGACGTTCTTCTGCCATTTGAATATTCCGGTAGTTGAAAGGACTTGCGGCGTCGCCGCTTATCGTTGTGATTTACCGCGGGTGCACCGACGGCGCGGGAATCCGCGCCGTCGCCCGATGCCCATCCGCATCGGCGGGTCGAACGGCAAGGCCGCTCTTAGAACTGCAGGCCACCCTCGCGGGCAGCGTCGGCGAGCGCCTTGATGCGACCGTGGTAGCGATAGCCCGAGCGGTCGAACGCGACCTTCTCGATACCCGCTGCCTTGGCCTTTTCGGCGATGACACGGCCGACCTTCGAAGCTGCATCGGCGTTCTTGCCGTTCTTCAGGCCGTCGCGCACGTCCGACTGGACCGTCGAAGCCGAGGCGAGCACCTTCGAGCCATCCGCGCTGAACACCTGCGCGTAAAGATGCTGGCCGGTGCGGAGCACGGACAGACGGGGTACGCCGAGGTTGCGGATGTGCGAGCGCGTCGACTTGGCGCGGCGCAGACGAGCGATTTTCTTAAGCATGGTCTTGTCCTTGAAAGCTGAAGGTCTAGGGCGGATCAGCGCCAGGCGTCGGATCCGTGCGGAAGTCCGCTTAGGCCTTCTTGGCTTCCTTACGAATGATCACTTCGCCCGCGTACTTCACGCCCTTGCCCTTGTAGGGCTCCGGCGGACGGAAGCCACGGATCTTCGCGGCGACTTCGCCGACGCGCTGCTTGTCGGCGCCGACCACGAGGACTTCGGTCTGCGTCGGCGTCGTGATCGTGATGCCTTCCGGCGCCTTGAACACGACGGGGTGCGAGAAACCCAGCGCCAGGTTGAGGTCGCTGCCCTGCATCGACGCGCGGTAACCGACGCCGACCAGCTCGAGCTTGCGCTCGAAGCCTTCGGTCACGCCCTTCACCATGTTGGCGAGGATGGCGCGAAGCGTGCCGGTAAGCGGGATCAACGCGGCATCTTCGGTGACGAACACGGCTTGGCCGTCCTCGATGGTCACTTCGATCGCGGCGGGCTTGACGACGCTCAGGGTGCCCTTCGGCCCCTTTGCACTGATGGAATCGGCCTGGACATTCAGCTCGACACCCTTCGGAAGGGCGACCGGCTTCTTGGCTACTCGGGACATGTTCGTTACTCCCTTATGCCACGACGCACAGGACCTCACCGCCGACGCCCTGCTGGCGTGCTTGCGTGTCGGTCATGATGCCCTTGGAGGTGGAGATGATGGAAACCCCGAGGCCGTTGAGGACCTTGGGCAGCTCCGACTTGCCGCGGTACTGGCGACGACCCGAACGCGAGAAGCGCTCGAGACGCTCGATGACCGGACGGCCTTCGTAGTACTTCAGCGTAATTTCGAGCGCGGTCTTGCCCGGGCCCGTTTCGGCGGTGCGGAAGTCGAGGATGTAGCCCTCGCTCTTCAGCACGCCGGCGATTGCGATCTTGATCTTCGACGACGGCATCGACACCGTCGGCTTCCGTACAGCGGCCGCATTCTTGATGCGGACCAGCATGTCGGCGATGGGATCAGTCATGCTCATGAGAGTTTCCTTATGAGAAGCACCGATATCCGCGGGATTGCGAATTTCAGTTGTTCCCGCGGCAGGTAACCCGCCGCGGTTATCACGCTTATGTTACCAGCTCGCCTTGCGGAGACCCGGAACATCGCCGTTCATCGTGGCCTTGCGCAGCATGTTGCGACCGAGGCCGAACTTGCGGTACACGCCACGCGGACGGCCCGACAGCGCGCAACGATTGCGCTGGCGGCTGGGCGACGAATCGCGCGGAAGCTTCTGCAGCTTCACGACGGCATCCATCTTGTCCTCGTAAGAGGCGGTGGTGCTCGCGATGATCTTCTTGAGAGCGTCGCGCTTCGCGCCGTGGCGCTTGGCGAGCTTCTCGCGCTTGACCTCGCGGTTGATCATGGAAGTCTTAGCCATTGTTCAATCCTCGAGAATCAATTGCGGAACGGGAAGCGGAAGGCTTCGAGAAGCGCACGCGCTTCGGCATCGGTCTTCGCCGTCGTGGTGACCGCGATGTCCATGCCGCGGATCGCGTCGACCTGGTCGAAATCGATCTCCGGGAAGATGATCTGTTCCTTGACGCCCATGTTGTAGTTGCCACGGCCGTCGAATGACTTGCCGGACACGCCACGGAAGTCGCGCACGCGCGGCAGCGAGACGTTGACCAGGCGGTCGAGGAACTCGAACATCTTCGCGCGGCGCAGCGTGACCTTGCAGCCGATCGGCCAGCCGTCGCGGATCTTGAACGAAGCGACCGACACGCGGCTCTTCGTCACGATCGGCTTCTGGCCGGTGATCTTGGTCATGTCGGCGACGGCGTTTTCCAGGACCTTCTTGTTCGTCGCGGCCTCGCCCACGCCCATGTTGAGCGTGATCTTGGACAGCCGCGGCACTTCCATGACGTTCTTGTAGCCGAACTTCTGGATGAGCTGCGGGACGACTTCGTCCTTGTAGAACTTTTCGAGACGCGTATTCATTTATGCATTCCTCAGGCGTCAACCGCCTCACCACTGGAGCGGAACACACGCAATTTGCGTCCATCCTCCAGCATCTTGAAAGCAATGCGCTCGCCCTTGCCGGTGGCAGGATTGAGAAGCATGACGTTGGACGCGTGGATCGGCGCTTCGCGCTCGACGATGCCACCCGGCTGGCCCGCTTGCGGGTTCGGCTTGGTGTGGCGCTTCACCACGTTGATGTTGGACACGACGACCTTGTCGCCGAGCACGCGGACGATTTCGCCCTGCTTGCCCTTGTCCTTGCCGGTAATCACGACGACCTGGTCGCCCTTGCGGATACGGTTCATGTCAGTTCTCCGCTCAGAGCACTTCAGGGGCGAGCGACACGATCTTCATGAACTTTTCGGTACGCAACTCGCGCGTGACCGGTCCGAAGATGCGGGTGCCGATCGGCTCCTGCTTGTTGTTGAGCAGCACGGCGGCGTTGCCGTCGAAACGGATGAGCGAACCGTCGGGTCGACGGACGCCCTTGCGGGTGCGCACGACGACTGCGTCGTAGACGTCGCCCTTCTTCACCTTGCCGCGCGGAATCGCGTCCTTGACGGACACTTTGATGATGTCACCGATGCCTGCGTAGCGGCGCTTCGAGCCGCCCAGCACCTTGATGCACATCACTTCCTTCGCGCCGGAGTTGTCGGCCACGTCGAGGTAGCTCTGCATCTGGATCATGTTTCAGCTCTCCTCTTAACCGGCCGCGCGCGTGACGATCTGCACGACGCGCCAGTTCTTGGTCTTCGACATCGGCGCGCATTCCTGGACGCGTACGACATCACCTTCGTTGCAGGTGTTGTCGGCGTCGTGGGCGTGCAGCTTGCTCGAGCGGCGGATGTACTTGCCGTACAGCGCATGCTTGACCTGGCGCTCGACGAGCACAGTGACGGTCTTGTCCATCTTGTTGCTGAGGACGCGACCTTCGACCGTGCGAATAGCCTTCTCTGTATTGTTGTCGGTCATGGTGGGTCCTTACTTCTGGTTCTGGTCCAGCAGCATCTTCGTGCGAGCGATCTCGCGACGGACGCGGCGGACTTCGTGGCTCTTGGCGAGCTGGCCGGTGGCCTGCTGCATGCGGAGCGCGAAACGCTCCTTGTGCAGGTCGGTCAGATGGGTGTTCAGCTCGGCAGCCGACTTCGAGCGGAGTTCCTTGAGTTCCATTAGCGCACCGTCCGGGTAACGAAGGTGGTGGTCACCGAGAGCTTGGCGGCGGCAAGGCGGAATGCCTCGCGAGCCACGTCCTCGCCCACGCCCTCGATCTCGTAGATCATGCGGCCGGGCTGGATCTGGGCGACCCAGTACTCGACGTTGCCCTTACCGGAGCCCATGCGGACTTCGATCGGCTTCTGCGTGATCGGCTTGTCGGGAAACACGCGGATCCACATCTTGCCGCCACGCTTGACGTAGCGGCTGATCGCGCGGCGCGCCGATTCGATCTGGCGCGCGGTGAGCTGGCCGTGGGCGGTCGCCTTGAGGCCGAACTCGCCGAAGCTGACGGCGTTGCCGCTCCATGCCAGGCCGTCGTTGCGGCCCTTGTGCATCTTGCGGAATTTGGTTCGCTTGGGTTGCAACATGGCGGATTACCTCTGCTCGCGGCCGCGACGATCAGGACGATCGCCTCGGTCACCGCGGTCCGAGCGCTCGCCGCGCGGCGAGTTCTCTTCCTGCTTCTCCTGGCCGACCTGGGAGAAATCGAAGATTTCGCCCTTGTAGATCCAGGTCTTGATTCCGATGATCCCGTACGTGGTCTTCGCCTCGGCGAACCCGTAGTCGATATCGGCGCGGAGGGTGTGGAGCGGCACGCGGCCTTCGCGATACCACTCCGAACGGGCGATTTCCGCACCGTTGAGGCGGCCTGCGACGTTGACCTTGATGCCCAGCGCGCCGAGGCGCATCGCGTTGCCGACGGCGCGCTTCATCGCGCGGCGGAACATGATGCGGCGCTCGAGCTGCTGCGCGATGGACTCGGCAACCAGCTGCGCGTCGAGTTCGGGCTTGCGCACCTCGGACACGTTGATGTGCGCCGGGACGCCCATCACCGCGCTGACTTCGCGACGAAGCTTCTCGATGTCCTCGCCACGCTTGCCGATCACGACGCCCGGGCGGGCGGTGTGGATCGTCACGCGAGCGTTGTTCGCGGGGCGCTCGATCTGGATGCGCGAGATACCGGCCGATGCCAGCTTCTTGCGAAGCATCATGCGCACGCGAAGATCGCCAGCAAGGTAATTGCTGAACTGCCTCTTGCCTGCGAACCACTTCGAGTTCCAGTCCTTGGAGATGCCAAGGCGGATACCGGTGGGATGTACTTTATGACCCATTAGTCTGCTCCGCCTTACTTGCCTGCGCCCACGACCACAGTAATGTGGCTGGTGCGCTTGAGGATGCGGGTGCCGCGGCCCTTGGCCCGCGCCATGAAGCGCTTCAGCGTCGGACCTTCGTCGACCATTACGGTCTTGACGCGCAGGTCGTCGGCGTCGGCGCCGAGATTGTTCTCGGCGTTCGAGGCGGCGGAGAACACGACCTTGTAGATCATGCCCGCGACTTTCTTGTCGGAGAACTTGAGCAGGCTCAGCGCGCGCTCGACCGGCAGACCACGGATCTGGTCAGCGACGAGGCGTGCCTTCTGGGGGGAGATGCGCGCGCTGCGTAGGATGGCTTTCGCTTCCATTGTCATCTCCTTACTTCGACTTCCGGTCAGCAACATGACCCTTGAACGTACGGGTCATGGCGAACTCGCCGAGCTTGTGACCGACCATGTTCTCGTTGATGAGAACCGGGATGTGGTTCTTCCCGTTATGGACGGCGATCGTGAAGCCGATCATTTCCGGCAGCACGGTCGAACGGCGCGACCAGGTCTTGATCGGCTTCTTGTTGTTGCCCGCGGTCTCCACCTTCTTGATGAGGTGGTGATCGGTGAACGGGCCCTTCTTGAGTGAACGTGGCATGGCCTATCAGCTCCTGCGGTCGCGAACGATGAACTGCTGCGTCCGCTTGTTCTTGCGGGTCTTGTAACCCTTGGTCGGAACGCCCCACGGCGTGACCGGGTGCGGATTGCCCTGACCGGCCTTCGCCTCGCCACCACCGTGCGGGTGGTCGACCGGGTTCATGGCCGCGCCACGCACCGTCGGACGGACACCGCGCCAGCGCTTCGCACCGGCCTTGCCCAGCTTCTCGAGGTTGTGCTCGTCGTTGCCGACTTCGCCGATCGTTGCGCAGCACTCGGCCGGAACCTTGCGCATTTCGCCGGAGCGAAGGCGAAGCGTGGCGTAGCCCTGCTCGCGAGCGACCAGCTGCACGCCGGCGCCGGCCGCACGTGCGATCTGCGCACCCTTGCCCGGCTTCATCTCGATGCAATGCACCGTCGAACCGACCGGGATGTTGGTCAGCGGCAGCGTGTTGCCGACGCGGATCGGGGCGTCGCGGCCCGCGATCACCTGGTCGCCATCCTTCAGGCCCTTCGGCGCGATGATGTAGCGACGCTCGCCGTCGACATAGCACAGCAGTGCGATGTGCGCGGTGCGGTTGGGGTCGTACTCGATGCGCTCGACGCGCGCCGGGATACCGACCTTGTCGCGCTTGAAGTCGATGATGCGGTAATGCTGCTTGTGGCCACCGCCGACGTGACGCGTCGTGATGCGGCCATGGTGGTTGCGGCCACCGGTCTTGCCCTGCTTCTCCACGAGACCCTGGTACGGGTCACCCTTGTGGAGACCGGGAGTCACGACGCGGACCGCGCTGCGGCGACCCGGCGAAGTGGGCTTGAAGGTCATCAATGCCATCTATCTATCCTCAGGCCGTGGCCATCACGTCGATGGACTGGCCTTCGGCCAGCGTGACGTAGGCCTTGCGCCAATCAGCGCGGTGGCCCATGCGTGACTTGAAGGCTTTGCCCTTGCCCTTCACGTTCACAACGTTGACCGCACGGACGCTAACGCCGAAAAGCTTCTCGACGGCCGCCTTGATGTCGGTCTTGTTGGCGTCGGTAGCGACCTCGAACACGTACTGGTTCGAGATTTCCTGCAGCCGCGCGGTCTTCTCGGAGATACGCGGTGCGCGGATGATGTTGTAGAGCTTGGCGTCGTTCATGCCAGCCACTCCTCGATCTTCTTGACCGCATCGGAGGTGAACACCACCGAGTCGGCGCCGACGAGCGTCACCGGGTCGAGACCCTGGACATCGCGGACTTCGACATACGGCAGGTTGCGCGCCGACAGGTACAGGTTTTCCGTCGCGTCCTCGGTGACGAGGAGCGGACGGCGGCCGGTGCCGAGATCCTTGAGCATCGTGATGAGGCCCTTGGTCTTCGGCGCCTCGATCTCGAGCGAGTCGACGACCGAAATGCGGCCCTGGCGATTCAGCTCGGAAAGGATCGACGCCATCGCGGCGCGATACATCTTGCGGTTGACCTTCTGGGCGAAGCTGCGCGGCTTGGCCGCGAACGTCACGCCGCCGCCGACGAAGATCGGAGCGGTCAGGGCACCGTGGCGCGCGCCACCGCCCTTCTGCTTCTTCGACTTCTTCGTGGTGCCGCGCACTTCGGAACGCGTCTTCTGCGCCTTGGTGCCCGAGCGGCCCGCGTTGCGGTAGGCCACGACGACCTGATGGACCAGGTCTTCGCTGAAATCGCGACCGAAGATCGCATCGGAGACCGAGAGCGTCTTGTCGCTGTTGTTGATGGCAAGTTCCATCGTGTTCTCCTTAGCCCTTGCTCGTCGGGCGGACGATCACGTCGCCGCCGGGAGCACCGGGGATCGCGCCCTTGACCGCGATCAGGCCGCGCTCGGCGTCCACGCGGACGACCTCGAGGCGCTGGATCGACTTGGTCTCGGCGCCCATGTGGCCGGACATCTTCTTGCCCGGGAACACGCGACCCGGCGTCTGGCGCTGGCCGATCGAGCCCGGCGAACGATGCGACAGCGAGTTACCGTGCGTCGCGTCGCCCATGCGGAAGTTCCAGCGCTTGATCGTGCCCTGGAAGCCCTTGCCCTTGCTGATGCCCTGGACGTCGACGATCTGGCCCGGCTCAAAAATGTCGGCCTTGATCTCGCCGCCGATTTCGAAGCCGCCGATCTGGTCGTTCTCCACGCGCAGCTCCCACAGGCCACGGCCCGCGTCGACCTTCGCCTTGGCGAGATGACCGGCTTCCGGCTTGGTGAGCAGCGCGGCGCGACGCACTCCGACGGTTACCTGCACGGCGCTGTAGCCGTCGGTTTCCGGGGTCTTGATCTGGGTGATGCGGTTCGGCGTCGCTTCGATCAGCGTCACCGGAACCGAGCGGCCGTCCTCAAGGAAAACGCGGCTCATGCCGGCCTTGCGACCGACGATGCCCAACGAATATTTCTTCGCGGTCATGGTGGCGGCCTCAGGTCAGCTTGATCTGGACATCAACGCCAGCCGCGAGCTCGAGCTTCATGAGCGCGTCCACGGTCTTGTCGTTGGGGTCGACGATGTCGAGAACGCGCTTGTGCGTGCGGGTCTCGTACTGGTCACGCGCATCCTTGTCGGCATGCGGCGAGGTAAGGATGGTGAAGCGCTCGATCTTGGTCGGCAGCGGGATCGGGCCGCGCACTTGCGCGCCGGTCCGCTTCGCCGTCTCGACGATCTCGCTGGCCGAGCGATCGATCAGTCGATGATCGTACGCTTTCAGCCGAATTCGGATCTTCTGGTCCGCCATGACGGGGTTCCTTCGTTAAAGAGCGACGGGTGCGGCGGCTTCATGCGCCACACCCCACGATGAGCACGTATCGCGCGCCTTTCGGCAGGTGACACGCAAAAAACAAGGCAGGCCCGTTTCCGGGCCCGCCAGACAGAAAAGTATAAGGCGCGTGAAGCAGCGCGGCAAGCAGCAATGCTGCAACCGGTGCGACACACGACGCTTCCCTGTCGGGCGAATACGAACGGCATCCTGCCGCACATTTCGCTGTCGATCCCCCGACGAGTCAGGGGACCGTGATTCTAGCGTGGATGCGAAGACGGCGTAAAGAGGTCCGACGCCTTTCATCCGAAATTTGTGCCGCCTGATGAGGGCGGCACGGTACGACTCGCTTGCGTGGCCGTCCTGCCGGAGCCGAAGCAGCCGCAAGTACTCCCGGGAGACCCGGTAACCGGCTCTTACTTGATGATCTTCGCCACCACGCCGGCGCCGACGGTACGGCCGCCCTCGCGGATTGCAAAGCGCAGGCCTTCGTCCATCGCCACCGGGTTGATCAGCTGCACGGTCATCTTCACGTTGTCGCCCGGCATCACCATCTCCACGCCCTCGGGCAGGGTGCAGGCGCCGGTGATGTCGGTCGTGCGGAAGTAGAACTGCGGACGGTAGCCCTTGAAGAACGGCGTGTGGCGGCCGCCTTCGTCCTTGCTCAGCACATAGACCTCGGCCTCGAAGTCGGTGTGCGGCTTGATCGAACCGGGCTTGCACAGCACCTGGCCGCGCTCGACGTCGTCACGCTTGGTGCCGCGCAGCAGCAGGCCGGCGTTGTCGCCCGCCTGGCCCTGGTCCAGCAGCTTGCGGAACATCTCGACGCCGGTGACGACCGTCTTCTGGGTCGGACGGATACCGACGATCTCGATTTCCTCGCCCACCTTGATCACGCCGCGCTCGATGCGGCCGGTCACCACCGTGCCACGACCGGAGATCGAGAACACGTCCTCGACCGGCATCAGGAACGGCTTGTCGATGTCGCGCTCGGGCTGCGGGATCCAGGTGTCCAGCGCCTCGACCAGCTTGATGATCGACGGCACGCCGATCTCCGACTGGTCACCCTCGAGCGCCAGGCGGGCCGAGCCGTTGATGATCGGGGTGTCGTCGCCCGGGAAGTCGTACTTGCTCAGCAGCTCGCGAACTTCCATCTCGACCAGCTCGAGCAGCTCCGCGTCGTCCACCAGGTCCGCCTTGTTCAGGTAGACCAGGATGTACGGCACGCCGACCTGGCGGGCCAGCAGGATGTGCTCGCGCGTCTGCGGCATCGGGCCGTCCGCCGCCGAACACACCAGGATCGCGCCGTCCATCTGCGCCGCACCCGTGATCATGTTCTTGACATAGTCCGCGTGACCCGGGCAGTCGACGTGCGCGTAGTGGCGGTTCGCCGACTCGTATTCCACGTGCGCCGTCGAGATCGTGATGCCGCGCGCCTTCTCTTCCGGCGCCGCGTCGATCTGGTCGTAGCCCTTGAACTCACCACCAAAACGCTCGGCACCTACCTTCGTCAGCGCCGCCGTCAGCGTCGTCTTGCCGTGGTCAACGTGACCGATCGTGCCCACGTTCACGTGGGGCTTGGTGCGCTCGAACTTACCCTTGGCCATTGCAATTACCTCAGTTTCAGTTGATCCGGCGCCCCGGGCTGGTTGCCCGGGGCATTTGTTTTCGTCAGTTCTTCTTGATTACCGCTTCGGCGATGTTGTTCGGCGCCTCGGCGTAGTGATCGAATTCCATCGTGAAAGTGGCGCGGCCCTGCGACATGGAGCGCAGCGTCGTGGCGTAGCCGAACATTTCACCGAGCGGAATCATCGCGGCGATGATCTTGCCCGACGGGCTGTCGTCCTGACCCTGCAGGATGCCGCGACGACGGCTCACGTCGCCCATGACGTCACCGAGGTAATCCTCCGGCGTCACGATCTCGACCTTCATGATCGGCTCGAGCAGCACGGGCGAGGCCTTGTTGAAGCCTTCCTTGAAGCCCATCGAGCCGGCGATCTTGAACGCCATTTCCGACGAGTCGACCTCGTGATACGAGCCGTCGACCAGGCGGACCTTGACGTCCACGATCGGGTAGCCGGCCATGATGCCGTTCGCCACCGCTTCCTGGATGCCCTTGTCGACCGCCGGGATGTATTCCTTCGGTACAACGCCGCCGACGATCGCGTTCTCGAACTCGTAGCCCTTGCCCTGCTCGTTCGGCGAGATCTCGAGCCACACGTGGCCGAACTGACCCTTACCGCCCGACTGGCGCACGAACTTGCCTTCGGCCTTGACCGCCTTGCGGATGGTCTCGCGGTAGGCGACCTGCGGCTTGCCGACGTTCGCTTCGACGTTGAACTCGCGACGCATGCGGTCGACGAGGATGTCGAGGTGCAACTCGCCCATGCCGGAGATGATCGTCTGGCCGGATTCCTCGTCGGTGCGGACGCGGAACGACGGGTCTTCCTGCGCCAGGCGGCCCAGTGCGACGCCCATCTTTTCCTGGTCGGCCTTCGACTTCGGCTCCACCGCCATCGAGATGACGGGCTCCGGGAAGATCATGCGCTCGAGCGTGATGATGTGGTCCTGCGAGCAGAGCGTGTCACCGGTGGTGACGTCCTTCAGGCCGACAGCGGCGGCGATGTCGCCCGCGCGGACTTCCTTGATCTCTTCGCGCTGATTCGCATGCATCTGCAGAATGCGGCCCACGCGCTCCTTGCGGCTCTTGACGGGGTTGTACACCGCGTCGCCGGCATTGAGCACGCCCGAATACACGCGGAAGAACGTCAGCGAACCAACGTACGGGTCCGTCATGATCTTGAACGCGAGCGCCGAGAACGGGTCGGTATCCGACGCCTTGCGGCTGTCTTCCTTCTCGTCGTCGTCGATGCCCTGCACCGGCGGCCGATCGATCGGCGACGGCAGCAGGTGGATCACGGCGTCGAGCATCGCCTGCACGCCCTTGTTCTTGAACGCGGTGCCGCAGAAGACCGGAACGACCTCGACGCGCAGCGTGCGCTCGCGGATGCCCGCGATGATCTCGGCTTCGGTCAGCTCGCCGTCGTTGAGGTACTTGTCCATCAGCTCTTCGGACGCCTCGGCGGCGGCCTCGACCATGAACGCGCGCGCCTCTTCGGCCTTGGCCTTCAGGTGCGCCGGCAGCTCGACGTACTCGAACTTGGTGCCCTGCGACGCGACGTCCCAGGCGATCGCCTTCATCTTGACGAGATCGATGACGCCTTCGAAGTTTTCTTCGGCGCCGATCGGCACCTGCATCGGCACGGCATAGGCGCCGAGACGCGACTTCAGCTGCTCGACGACCTTGTCGAAGTTGGCACCGGTGCGGTCCATCTTGTTGACGAACGCCATGCGCGGCACGGCGTACTTGTTGGCCTGGCGCCACACGGTTTCCGACTGCGGCTGCACGCCGCCGACGGCGCACAGCACGAACACCGCACCGTCGAGCACGCGAAGGCTACGCTCGACTTCGATCGTGAAGTCGACGTGGCCCGGGGTGTCGATGATGTTGAAGCGGTGCTCGGGGAAGCTGCGGTCCATGCCCGACCAGAAGCAGGTCGTTGCAGCGGACGTGATCGTGATGCCGCGTTCCTGCTCCTGCTCCATCCAGTCCATCGTCGCGGCACCTTCGTGCACTTCGCCGATCTTGTGGTTGACGCCGGTGTAGAAAAGCACGCGCTCGGTCGTGGTGGTTTTGCCGGCATCGATGTGGGCCATGATGCCGAAATTGCGGTAACGCTCGATGGGAGTGGTGCGAGCCACGGGACCCTCTCGTAAATTTGGGTTTCACAAATGGCCGGACGCCGCCCTTGAAGGCGGCCTCCGGTTGGAGGAGCGACTACTGCCGCTCCTGTCAGCGCCGAAGCGCTAGATCACCAGCGGTAGTGCGCGAAGGCCTTGTTGGCCTCGGCCATGCGATGCGTCTCTTCCCGCTTCTTGATGGCGCCGCCGCGGTTTTCGCTGGCGTCCATCAGTTCGGCAGCAAGCTTGCGCGGCATCGAGTTCTCGCCGCGCTTGCGAGCCGAATCGATCAACCAGCGCATCGCGAGCGCCGAACGGCGCGTTGGGCGCACTTCGACCGGCACCTGGTACGTGGCACCACCGACGCGGCGGGACTTCACCTCGACGGCGGGGGCAACGTTCGTCAGGGCCTTCTCGACGAGCTCGAGCGCATTCGGGCTCTTCTCGCCGATCACGTCCATGGCGCCATAGACGATCTTCTCGGCAATCGACTTCTTGCCGCTCTTCATGACCATATTGATGAAGCGGGCGATCGTGTCGCTCCCATGCTTGGGATCGGGCAGGACCGAGCGCTGCGGAGTGGAACCTTTACGCGACATTGGCGTGAACCTCGTATCAGTCGACGGCGCGTTCTACGCGCCTGCCGGAATCAGGACTTCTTCGGACGCTTGGCGCCGTACTTGGAGCGGCTCTGGCGACGCTTGGCGACACCGGAGGCATCGAGCGCACCGCGCACGGTGTGGTAGCGAACGCCCGGCAGGTCCTTGACGCGACCGCCGCGGATCAGCACGACCGAGTGCTCCTGCAGGTTGTGGCCTTCGCCGCCGATGTACGAAATGATTTCGTAACCGTTGGTGAGACGCACCTTGGCGACCTTGCGAAGCGCCGAGTTCGGCTTCTTCGGGGTCGTGGTGTAGACGCGCGTGCAGACGCCACGACGCTGCGGGCAGTTCGCGAGTGCCGGCGAGGCGCTCTTGTAGGTTTCAGGGTTGCGCGGCTTGCGCACAAGCTGATTGATGGTCGCCATCTGGAGCTCTTCGTTTGGGCCGAGACCCGTGGAAAACGGAAGGCCAGCCCCGAGGGGCCAGCCAAGACGAATGAACCTAGCCCGCGTCCGGAATTACCGGTCGCGAGCTCGATTCGTGCGATGCACCGGCCGCCGCAAGGGCGCGCGCAACGCTTAGATCCCACCCTGCCCTGGGTCCAATACGAGGCACGTCCTGTGGCCTCATTTGGTGATCTGGGGCCGCCCTGAGGCTGCCCGGGTATTGCTTAGCCGCGAGAGTATAGCAGGGCCGGCCCGCCCGAAGGCAAGCCGGCCCGCTCGATCACTCTTCCTCGCTGCCGCCGGCCGCTTCGGTCGCGGCGGGCGCTTCCTCGACAGCCGCCACGGGGGCGACGGTCGCAGGTGCCGACAGCGTCTCGAACTCGAGGTCGGTCAGGCCCGAAGCGTCCTTGCGGCGCTGGCTGTGGTACGCCAGGCCGGTACCTGCCGGGATCAGGCGACCGACGATCACGTTCTCCTTGAGGCCGCGCAACGTGTCGCGGGTGCCGCGGACGGCCGCCTCGGTGAGCACGCGCGTGGTCTCCTGGAACGAAGCTGCCGAGATGAACGATTCCGTCGCAAGCGAGGCCTTGGTAATGCCGAGCAGGACGGGGTCGTACTTCGCGAGGATCTCGTTGCGACCGCCGAGGCGACGGTTCTCCTCGATCAGACGCTGGCGCTCGACCTGCTCGCCGGCCAGGAACTTGCTGTCCCCGGCGTCGGCGATCTCGATCTTGCGCAGCATCTGGCGAACGATCACCTCGATGTGCTTGTCGTTGATCTTGACGCCCTGCAGGCGGTAGACGTCCTGGATCTCCTTGGTCAGGTAGACCGCCAGCGGCTCGACGCCGAGCAGGCGCAGGATGTCCTGCGGGTTCGGCTCGCCGTCCACCACGGTCTCGCCCTTCTCCACGTGCTCGCCTTCGAACACGATGATCTGGCGGTACTTCGGGATCAGCTCTTCGTGCTCGCTGCCATCCGAGTCGCGGATGATCAGGCGCTGCTTGCCCTTGGTGTCCTTGCCGAACGAGACGATGCCCGAACGCTCGGCGAGGATCGCCGGGTCCTTCGGCTTGCGCGCTTCGAACAGGTCGGCAACGCGCGGCAGACCACCGGTGATGTCGCGGGTCTTCGACGCTTCCTGCGGGATCTTCGCGACCACGTCGCCGACGCCGACCGGCGCGCCGTCCTGCAGGTTGACGATCGAGCGCGGCGGCAGCATGTACTGGGCCGGCAGGTCCGTGTTCGGGATCTGCAGGTCCTTGCCGTTCGCGTCGACGATCCGCACGAGCGGACGCAGGTCCTTCGCCTGCGTACCGCGACGCTTCGGATCGGTGATCTCGCTGGACGCGAGGCCGGTCAGTTCGTCGGTCTTCTGCATGACGGTGACGCCGTCGATGAAGTCGATGAAGCGCATGAAGCCCTTCACCTCCGACACGATCGGATGGTTATGCGGGTCCCAGTTCGCGACTTGCTGGCCGGCACGCACTTCCGCACCGTCACGCACGGTGATCGTCGCGCCGTACGGGAGCTTGTAACGCTCGCGCTCGCGGCCGTGCGCGTCGAGGATCGACAATTCGCCCGAGCGCGACACCGCGACCAGGTGACCGTTGGCGTGGTCGACGTGCTTGAGGTTGTTGAACTTGACCGAACCGTTGGTCTTGACCGTGATGTTGTCGATCGCTGCTGCTCGCGACGCCGCACCACCGATGTGGAACGTACGCATCGTCAGCTGCGTGCCCGGCTCGCCGATCGACTGCGCCGCGACGACACCCACCGCCTCGCCGTGATTGACGAGGTGGCCGCGGCCGAGGTCGCGGCCGTAGCAGAACGCGCAGACGCCGAACGGCGTTTCGCAGGTGATGGTCGAACGCACCTTGATCGACTGCACGCTGGCTTCTTCGAGCTTGGCGACCCAGGCCTCGTCGAGCAGCGTGTTGCGGGTGACGATCGGATCTTCGTCGTTGCCCGGCAGGAACACGTCCTCGGCCACGACGCGACCCAGCACGCGCTCCTTCAGCGGCTCGACCACGTCGCCGCCTTCGACGATCGGGGTCATCATCAGACCCTCGAGCGTGCCGCAGTCGGTTTCGGTGATCACCACGTCCTGCGCGACGTCGACGAGTCGACGGGTCAGGTAGCCCGAGTTCGCCGTCTTCAGCGCGGTATCCGCGAGACCCTTACGGGCACCGTGGGTCGAGATGAAGTACTGGAGGACGTTCAGGCCTTCGCGGAAGTTCGCGGTGATCGGGGTCTCGATGATCGAGCCGTCCGGCTTCGCCATCAGGCCGCGCATACCGGCGAGCTGGCGGATCTGCGCCTGCGAACCACGCGCACCGGAGTCAGCCATGATGTAGATCGAGTTCATCGACTTCTGCGCGACCTGCTTGCCGTCGCTGCCTTCCACCATCTCGGTGCCGATCGCTTCCATCATCGCCTTGGCCACGCGCTCGTTCGTGCGCGACCAGATGTCGACGACCTTGTTGTAGCGCTCGCCGGCCGTGACCAGGCCCGACTGGTACTGCTGCTGGATTTCCAGCACCTCGGTCTCGGCCTCGTCCAGGATGCCCTTCTTCTCGTCGGGGATGATCATGTCGTCGATGCCGATCGACACGCCGGCGCGCGTTGCATACGCGAAGCCGGTGTACATCAGCTGGTCGGCGAAGATCACCGTGTCCTTCAGGCCCAGCTGGCGATAGCAGCTGTTGATCAGGCGCGAGATGTTCTTCTTGGTCAGCTCGGTGTTGGCGAGCTCGTAGGGCAGGCCCTCCGGCAGGATTTCCTGCAGGAGTGCACGGCCGACCGTCGTATCGACGATCGACGTCTGCTTCGAGCGCGAGCCGTCATCGGCGATGACCGTCTGCGTGATGCGCACCTTGACCTTGGCGTGCAGTTCGACGACGCGGTTGTCGTACGCGCGCTTGACCTCGGCGACGTTCGCGAACGCCATGCCCTCGCCCTTCTTGTTCACCAGCGCGCGGGTCATGTAGTACAGGCCGAGCACGACGTCCTGCGACGGCACGATGATCGGCTCGCCGTTCGCCGGCGACAGGATGTTGTTCGACGCCATCATCAGCGCGCGCGCTTCCAGCTGGGCTTCCAGCGAGAGCGGCACGTGGACGGCCATCTGGTCACCGTCGAAGTCGGCGTTGAATGCCGTACAGACGAGCGGATGCAGCTGGATCGCCTTGCCTTCGATGAGGACCGGCTCGAACGCCTGGATGCCGAGGCGATGCAAGGTCGGCGCACGGTTGAGCAGCACCGGGTGCTCGCGGATCACCTCTTCGAGGATGTCCCACACCTGCGCCTCTTCGCGCTCGACGAGCTTCTTGGCGGCCTTGATCGTCGTGGCGAGGCCACGGCGCTGCAGCTTGGAGAAGATGAAGGGCTTGAAGAGCTCGAGCGCCATCTTCTTCGGAAGGCCGCACTCGTGCAGGCGCAGGGTCGGGCCGACCACGATGACCGAACGGCCCGAGTAATCGACGCGCTTGCCGAGCAGGTTCTGGCGGAAGCGGCCCTGCTTGCCCTTGATCATGTCGGCGAGCGACTTGAGCGGGCGCTTGTTGGTGCCGGTGATGGCGCGGCCACGGCGGCCGTTGTCCATCAGCGCGTCGACCGACTCCTGCAGCATGCGCTTCTCGTTGCGCACGATGATGTCCGGCGCGTTGAGCTCAAGGAGGCGACGCAGGCGGTTGTTGCGGTTGATGACGCGGCGGTACAGGTCGTTGAGGTCCGACGTCGCGAAGCGGCCACCGTCCAGCGGGACGAGCGGGCGCAGGTCCGGCGGCAGCACCGGCAGGACGGTCATGACCATCCACTCCGGGCGGTTGCCGGACTCGACGAACGCTTCGATCAGCTTGATGCGCTTGGTGAGGCGCTTGAGCTTGGTCTCCGAACCGGTCGACGCGATGTCCTCGCGCAGCTGGATCATTTCCGACTGCAGGTCGAGCGTGCGCAGCAGCTCGTACACCGCCTCGGCGCCCATCGCGGCGTCGAAGTCGTCGCCGTGCTCCTGGCGCGCGGTCATGTACTGCTCTTCGTTGAGCAGCTGGCCACGCTCCATCGGCGTCAGGCCCGGCTCCGTCACCACGAAAGCTTCGAAGTACAGGATGCGTTCGATGTCGCGCAGCGTCATGTCGAGCATCAGGCCGATGCGCGACGGAAGCGACTTCAGGAACCAGATGTGCGCGACCGGCGAGGCGAGGTCGATGTGGCCCATGCGCTCGCGGCGCACCTTGGCCAGCGTGACTTCGGTGCCGCACTTCTCGCAGACCACGCCGCGGTGCTTCATGCGCTTGTACTTGCCGCACAGGCACTCGTAGTCCTTGATCGGGCCGAAGATCGCGGAGCAGAACAGGCCGTCACGCTCGGGCTTGAACGTGCGGTAGTTGATCGTCTCCGGCTTCTTGACCTCGCCGTAGGACCACGAACGGATCAGTTCCGGCGATGCCAGGCCGATCTTGATCGCGTCGAAGTCGATCGTCGTGCGCTGCTGGTTGAACAGATTGAGCAGGTCTTTCATTTCAGTCTCCTGGGGAGCGAAGTGCATCGAGAACGTCGTTGATTCCCGGCGTTCCGGCGCGCGTTGTCGCGCGCCGTGGGCCGGCGTCCCGTTCTCAGATCTCTTCGAGCTCCATGTTGATCGCCAGCGAGCGGATTTCCTTCACGAGCACGTTGAAGGACTCCGGCATGCCCGCGACCATCTCGTAGTCGCCGTCGACGATGTTCTTGTACATCTGGTTGCGGCCCTGCACGTCGTCGGACTTCACCGTCAGCATTTCCTGCAGGGTGTAGGCCGCGCCGTACGCTTCCAGCGCCCAGACTTCCATCTCGCCGAAGCGCTGGCCGCCGAACTGCGCCTTGCCGCCCAGCGGCTGCTGGGTGACGAGCGAGTACGGACCGGTCGAACGCGCGTGCATCTTGTCGTCGACGAGGTGGTTCAGCTTCAGCATGTGCATGTAGCCGATCGTGACGGGGCGTTCGAACGCCTCGCCGGTACGGCCGTCATGCAGGATCGTCTGGCCGCTGGTCGGCAGGTCGGCGAGTTCGAGCATGCGCTTGATCTCCGACTCGGCCGCACCGTCGAACACCGGCGTCGCCATCGGCACGCCGTCGCACAGGTTCTTGGCGAGGCGGATGAGCTCCTCGTCGCTGAACTGCTTGAGGTCGACGCGCTCGCCCATCACCGCGGTGTCGTGGTTGTAGACGTCGCCGAGGAACTTGCGAAGTTCGGTCACCGCGTTCTGCGCCTGCAGCATGCGATCGATTTTCTTGCCGAGGCCCTTGGCGGCCCAGCCCAGGTGCACTTCGAGGATTTGGCCGATGTTCATTCGGCTCGGCACGCCGAGCGGATTGAGCACGATGTCGACGGTCTGGCCGTCGGCGGCGTATGGCATGTCCTCGACCGGAACGATGGTCGAAACGACACCCTTGTTGCCGTGGCGGCCGGCCATCTTGTCGCCCGGCTGGATGCGGCGCTTAACGGCGAGGAACACCTTGACCATCTTCAGCACGCCCGGTGCGAGGTCATCGCCCTGGGTGATCTTGCCGCGCTTGTCGGCGAAGCGACGTTCGAATTCCTTCTGGTATTCGTCGATCTGCTTCTGCGCGCGCTCGATCGCGTCGACCGCGTCCTCGTCCTTCATGCGAAGGGTGAACCAGTCCTTGCGCGACAGGCTGTCGAGCACGAGGCTCGTCACCGTCTCGCCCTTCTTGAGGTTGCCGCCACCGTTGGCGACCTTGCCGATCAGCTGCGAACGCAGGCGGTCGTAGATCGCGGCTTCGAGGATGCGGAACTGGTCGTCGAAGTCCTTCTTGACGCGACGGATCTCGGATTCCTCGATCTGGCGCGCACGCTTGTCCTTCTCGATGCCGTCGCGCGTGAAGACCTGCACGTCGATCACCACGCCGTCCATGCCCGGGGGCACGCGCAGCGAGCTGTCCTTAACGTCCGATGCCTTCTCGCCGAAGATCGCGCGCAGCAGCTTCTCTTCCGGCGTCAGCTGGCTCTCGCCCTTCGGCGTGACCTTGCCCACGAGGATGTCGCCGGCACGGACTTCCGCACCGATGTAGACCACGCCCGATTCGTCGAGGCGGCCGAGCGCCTGCTCGGACACGTTCGGGATGTCGGCGGTGATTTCCTCCGGCCCGAGCTTGGTGTCGCGCGCCTGCACGGTGAGCTCTTCGATGTGGATCGTGGTGTAGCGATCCTCCTCGACCACGCGCTCGGAGAGCAGGATCGAGTCCTCGAAGTTGTAGCCGTTCCACGGCATGAACGCGACCAGCATGTTCTGACCCAGCGCGAGCTCGCCGATGTCCGTCGACGGACCGTCGGCCAGCACGTCGCCGCGCTCGATACGGTCACCGACCTTCACCAGCGGGCGCTGGTTGATGCAGGTGTTCTGGTTCGAACGGGTGTACTTGATCAGGTTGTAGATATCGACGCCGGCGTCGAGGCCTTCGTTGACTTCCGTCTCCGTGACCTTGACCACGATGCGCGCCGCGTCGATCTGCTCGATCACGCCGCCACGCTTCGCGTTCACCGTGACGCCCGAGTCACGCGCCACGGCGCGCTCGATGCCGGTTCCGACCAGCGGCTTCTGCGAACGCAGCGTCGGCACGGCCTGGCGCTGCATGTTGGCGCCCATGAGTGCGCGGTTTGCGTCATCGTGCTCGAGGAACGGCACGAGCGCCGCGGCGACCGACACTGTCTGCATCGGCGAGACGTCCATGAAGTGGACCTCGCTCGGCGCCTTCAGCAGCGACTCGCCCTGGTAGCGGCAGGCGACGAACTGCGCCGTCATCATGCCCTTGTCGTCCTGCGGCGCATTCGCCTGGGCGATGACGTACTCGTTCTCCTCGATCGCCGACAGGAACTCGACGTCGTCGGTGACCTTGCCGTCCACGACCTTGCGGTAAGGCGTTTCGAGGAAGCCGTACTGGTTGGTGCGCGCGAACACGGCGAGCGAGTTGATCAGGCCGATGTTCGGCCCTTCCGGCGTCTCGATGGTGCAGACGCGGCCGTAATGCGTCGGGTGCACGTCGCGCACTTCGAAGCCGGCGCGCTCACGCGTCAGGCCGCCCGGTCCGAGGGCCGACACGCGACGCTTGTGCGTGACTTCCGACAGCGGGTTGTTCTGGTCCATGAACTGCGACAGCTGCGAGGAGCCGAAGAACTCCTTGATCGCGGCGGCCACGGGCTTGGCGTTGATGAGTTCCTGCGGCGTGAGGCCTTCGGACTCGGCCATCGACAGGCGCTCCTTGACCGCACGCTCGACGCGCACGAGGCCGACGCGGAAGGTGTTCTCCGCCATTTCACCGACCGAACGCACGCGACGGTTGCCGAGATGATCGATGTCATCGACCACGCCGCGGCCGTTGCGGATCTCGGTGAGCACGCGGATCACGTCGAGGATGTCGGACGTCTTGCCGAACGCGTTGCGCAGGCGACCGGACTCCTCGTCCTTGCGATCCTGGAAGTACTTGGCGTCGTACAGCACCGACGCGCCTTCCGTTTCCTTGCGGCCGAGGCGGCGATTGAACTTCATCCGGCCCACGCCCGAGAGGTCGTAGCGCTCGAATGTGAAGAACAGGTTGTGGAACAGGTTCTGCGCGGCATCCTTGGTCGGCGGCTCGCCCGGACGCATCATCCGGTAGATCTCGACCAGCGCTTCGAGCTGCGTCTTCGACGGGTCGATGCGCAGCGTGTTGGAGATGTACGGGCCGCGGTCGAGGTCGTTGACCCACAGCGTGCCGATCTGCTCGATGCCCGCCTTGCGAAGGGCTTCGAGATGCGTGTCGTTGATCTCTTCGTTGGCGCTGGCGATGAGCTCGCCGGTCTTCGAATCGACCACGTCGTGCGAGAGGATGCGGCCGACCAGGTAGCTGTCCGGCACCGCGAGCGCGGCGATGCCGGCCTGCTCGAGCTGGCGCACGTGCCGCGCGGTCACGCGACGGCCCGCCTCGACGATGATCTTGTCGCCATCGGCCAGGTCGAAGTCGAGCGTTTCACCGCGCAGGCGCTCCGGCACCAGCTCCCACTGCACGCCCTCGGGCAGGATGTGGAAGGTGTTGATGTCGAAGAACTGCGCGAGCATCTCGGTGTTGTTGTAGCCGAGCGCGCGCAGCAGGATGGTCACCGGCAGCTTGCGGCGACGGTCGATGCGGCAGAACACCGAATCCTTCGGGTCGAACTCGAAGTCGAGCCACGAGCCGCGGTACGGAATGATGCGCGCGGAGTACAGCAGCTTGCCCGAGCTGTGCGTCTTGCCGCGGTCGTGGTCGAAGAACACGCCCGGCGAGCGGTGCAGCTGCGAGACGATGACGCGCTCGGTGCCATTGACGATGAAGGTGCCGTTCTCGGTCATGAGCGGGATCTCGCCCATGTAGACCTCCTGCTCCTTCACATACTTGATCGCCTTGGTCGACGACTCACGGTCGTAGATCACCAGGCGAACGGTCACGCGGAGCGGCGCGCCGTAGCTCATGCCGCGCTGGCGGCACTCGCGTTCGTCGAACGCCGGCTCGCCGAGCTTGTAGCCGACGTATTCCAGGGCCGCATTGCCGCTGTAGCTGGCGATCGGGAAGACCGACTTCAGCGCAGCGTGCAGGCCGCGATCCTCGCGCTTGGCGGGATCGGTCTTTTCCTGCAGGAACTCGCGGTACGAGTCGACCTGGATCGCGAGCAGGAACGGGACTTCGAGGATCGCGCGGCGCTTGCCGAAATCCTTGCGGATGCGCTTCTTCTCGGTGAACGAGTACGTCGTCATGGGAACTGCCGCCTCTCTTGGAGCGGGGATCGGGGATCGTGGATCCGTCGCGTTGTGATGTTTCGGACTCTCGATCCGTCAACCCCGTAAGGGGATGAACTGTCAGTTGGAAGCCGCAGGTATTGCCGGCACCTGCACGCCTTCTGAAGCTGCTTCCAACTACCAACTCGGTTGGGTTTCTTACCGCGGGACCCGGGGAACGGAAAGGCTCGAGCCCGGGCCGCGATGCGCGGCGTCGGACAACGAACCGGTTGAAACGTTCCGGAAAACCGGGTCCTTCAACAACGGCCAAAGGCCGGGAGCATTCGCTCCCAGCCTTCAGTTGGTCGCCAGTGGAATCCGGCGACGCAAGGGCTGCTTACTTGACCTCGACGGTCGCGCCAGCAGCTTCCAGGTCCTTCTTCATCTTCGCGGCGTCGTCCTTCGACGCGCCTTCCTTCACGACGCCACCGGCCTCGGTCAGGTCCTTCGCTTCCTTCAGGCCGAGGCCCGTGATCGCGCGAACGGCCTTGATGACTTCGACCTTCTTTTCGCCAGCCGACTTCAGGATGACGTTGAACTCGGTCTGCTCTTCGACCGGGGCGGCAGCGGCGGCCGGGCCAGCGGCCATGACCGGGGCAGCGGCGGAGACGCCGAACTTCTCTTCGATCGCCTTGACGAGGTCCATGACTTCCATCAGCGACTTGGTGGCGATGGCGTCGACGATCTGCTCGTTGGTAACGGACATTGTGATTTACCTTTCGGAAATAGGTTTCTAAAGCGGATTCAGGAAATTACGCGGCGATCAGGCGGTTTCAGCGGCGGCTTCTTCAGCCGGCGCGGCGTCGCCGCCACCCTGCTGATCGGCCACGGCCTTGACTGCACGCGCGAACATGGCGGCCGGTTCGGCCAGCACGCGGGCGAGCATCGCGAGCGCCTGCTCACGGGTCGGCAGCGAGGCCAGGACGTCCACGTGGGCGGCAGGCAGCAGCTTGCCCTCCACCGAGACGACCTTCGCCTTGAGCTTGTCGTTGCCCTTGGATGCGTCCTTGATCAGGCGACCGGCGGCGCCGGGCTCCTCGAGCGAGAACGCATAGAGCAGCGGACCAACCAGGGCGTCCTGGACGCACGCGAAATCGGTGCCTTCAACGGCGCGCGATGCCAGCGTGTTCTTGACGACCTTGAGGTACACACCCGTTTCGCGAGCTTTCTTGCGCATCTCGGTCATCTGACTGACCGTGGTGCCCGCGTACTCGGCCGCGACCAGGGAGTGCGCCTTACCGGCGATTTCCGCCAGTTCCGCGACGACTTCCTGCTTCTGGGACAGTTTGAGAGCCATTGCACTCCTCCAAATGAACTCCGCGAACGGCCGGGGGCCGAAGCGGGACGGGGCGACGCCAGTCCATGGCATCGGGGACGCCGCGAGGCATCCCGTGGTGGCCGTCCAGAAACGAATTTCCAGAAGGGCACCATCTACGCAGGCTGTAGCGATTAAGTGGCCCCGCTTCGACCGACGGCGATTCCCTTGCCGTACTGAGCTTTCCTAGCCCGTCGCCGGTCGGCGCAGACCGCACCTGCGGTCTTTGACGGTCGCTGCTACCGAAGCAGCAGCGCCTTCAAAAGAGTCGGCCGACGGCGTGAGCCATCGGCCTTGAAACGATTACTTGAGAGCGAGCGATGCCTGGTCGACCGTCACGCCCGGACCCATGGTCGAGCTGATCGCGATCTTCTGCAGGTAGTGGCCCTTCGAGGTCGACGGCTTGGCCTTGATCAGGTCGAGCAGCAGCGCCTGGAGGTTGTCCTTGAGCTTGTCGGCGTCGAAATCGGCCTTGCCGATCGTGCAGTGAATGATACCTGCCTTGTCGGTGCGATACCGGACCTGGCCGCCCTTGGCGTTCTTGACCGCTTCAGCCGGGTTGGCGGAAACCGTACCGACCTTCGGGTTGGGCATCAGGCCACGCGGACCGAGCACCTGGCCGAGCTTGCCGACCACGCGCATCGCATCCGGCGTCGCGATGACGACGTCGTAGTTGAGCTCGCCGGCCTGCATGCGCTCGGCGAGGTCGTCCATGCCGACCGCTTCCGCGCCGGCAGCGAGGGCCTCGTCGGCCTTGGCACCGGCCGGCGCGAACACCGCGACGCGGACCGACTTGCCGGTACCGGCGGGCAGCACGGTCGAGCCGCGCACCTGCTGGTCGGACTTCTTGGCGTCGACGCCAAGACGCACGGCGACGTCGATCGACTCGACGAACTTCGCCTTGGTGGCCGACTTCACGATCTGGATGGCGTCGTCGAAGGGATAAGCCTTACCCGGGACGACTGCGGCCTTGATGGCCTTCTGGCGCTTGTTCATTGGCATGTCTTAGCCCTCCACCACGAGACCCATGGAGCGGGCGGAACCCGCAATCGTCTTCACCGCGGCATCCAGGTCGGCCGCCGTCAGGTCGGCTTCCTTCTGCTTGGCGATGTCCTCGAGCTGGGCGCGGGTGACCTTGCCCACCTTCTCGGTGTTGGGACGCTTGGAGCCGGACGTGATGCCCGCCGCCTTCTTCAAAAGCACCGATGCCGGCGTGCTCTTCGTGATGAAGGTGAACGTGCGGTCCGAGTAGGCGGTGATGATGACCGGCGTCGGCAGGCCCGGCTCGAGCTTGGAGGTCGCGGCGTTGAACGCCTTGCAGAACTCCATGATGTTCAGGCCGCGCTGACCGAGAGCGGGACCGACCGGCGGCGAGGGATTGGCCTGGCCGGCCTTCACCTGCAGCTTGATGTAACCAACGACTTTCTTAGCCACGATGCTTCTCCTGGAGTTCGAACGTCAGCGGCGGCAAGCCGGTGACTCCTCCTTTCGTTGAAAACCGGAACAGGCTGCGCCCGCTCCGCCTCCCCGGAGTCATCCGGCCTTAGGCCGGATCAACCGCGGGAGTTATCCGCACGAACGTACGGGTAACGTTATTTGGCCTTCTCGACCTGGCCGAACTCGAGTTCGACAGGGGTCGAGCGACCGAAAATCAGGACCGCCACGCGCAGGCGGCTCTTGTCGTAGTTGATTTCTTCAACCACGCCGTTGAAGTCGTTGAACGGGCCGTCGACGACTCGAACCATCTCGCCGGGCTCGAACAGCACCTTCGGACGCGGCTTCTCGACGCCTTCCTGCACGCGCTGGAGAATCTGGTCGGCCTCGCGGTCGGAGATGGGCAGCGGTCGATCGGCTGTGCCGCCGATGAAGCCCATCACCTTCGACGTCTCCTTGATCAGGTGCCAGCACTCGCTGTCGATCCGGGGGATGCCATTGTCGTCATGGACCGCGATCTGCACGAGCACGTAGCCCGGGAAGAACTTGCGCTCCGACCGGCGCTTCTGCCCGGCGCGCATCTCGACCACTTCCTCGGTCGGCACCAGCACTTCGCCGAAGCGATCTTCCATGCCGTCGCGGATGATGCGATCGCGCAGCCCCTGCGCCACGGACTTCTCGAAGCCCGAGTAGGCATGCACCACGAACCAACGCTTCTTTACTTCGCTCATCTCAACGCCCCAGCAACAGCTTGACCAACGCCTGGATGACCACGTCGAAGCCCGCAAGCAGCACGCTGAGGATCAGCACGGCGAGCATGACGACCCACGTGGTCCGCAGGGCTTCCTGGCGGGTCGGCCAGACGACCTTTCGGAGTTCGAACCGCGATTCGGACAGGAAGCTGCGCGTGCGGCCGCCGCGGCCCGAGGTCGCAAACAGCAGCGCACCGGCGAGGACGCCGGCAATGACCATGATCGCGCGCACCGGCGTCGACAGGTCCGCGAACCAGTAGAAGCCGAATATGCCGGCGGCCACCAGCAGCACGGCGACGACGTACTTCGCTATATCGACGGCGGCAGTGCCACCGGGCTGGGCGCCGCGATTTGGTACGACTTTGGTGTTCACGTCAGGCGAGTCCCTCGCAAAAGCCCCTGCATCCATGCGCGGACTTTGATGATGTTCGGTTCGACGGGCATCCAGATGACCGTCGAGGTGGCACGCCAGGAGGGACTCGAACCCCCAACCTGCGGTTTTGGAGACCGCTGCTCTGCCAATTGAGCTACTGGCGTATCGTTCTTTGGGCATGTTCCGAAAAGGCAATGGCGGCTCGCGCCGCCCTGCCGTTTCCGCCCGGTTGTGGCACAGGCGCCATAAGCCGCCTGTGCCGTCCGGCGCCCGCAGGCTCGAAGCCTGGCGAACGCCGGAGCTACCTGAACACTGTTCGGGTAACCGGCTCTTACTTGATGATCTTCGCCACCACGCCGGCGCCGACGGTACGGCCGCCTTCGCGGATTGCAAAGCGCAGGCCTTCGTCCATCGCCACCGGGTTGATCAGCTGCACGGTCATCTTCACGTTGTCGCCCGGCATCACCATCTCCACGCCCTCGGGCAGGGTGCAGGCGCCGGTGATGTCGGTCGTGCGGAAGTAGAACTGCGGACGGTAGCCCTTGAAGAACGGCGTGTGGCGGCCGCCTTCGTCCTTGCTCAGCACATAGACCTCGGCCTCGAAGTCGGTGTGCGGCTTGATCGAACCGGGCTTGCACAGCACCTGGCCGCGCTCGACGTCGTCACGCTTGGTGCCGCGCAGCAGCAGGCCGGCGTTGTCGCCCGCCTGGCCCTGGTCGAGCAGCTTGCGGAACATCTCGACGCCGGTGACGACCGTCTTCTGGGTCGGACGGATACCGACGATCTCGATTTCCTCGCCCACCTTGATCACGCCGCGCTCGATGCGGCCGGTCACCACCGTGCCACGACCGGAGATCGAGAACACGTCCTCGACCGGCATCAGGAACGGCTTGTCGATGTCGCGCTCGGGCTGCGGGATCCAGGTGTCCAGCGCCTCGACCAGCTTGATGATAGACGGCACGCCGATCTCCGACTGGTCACCCTCGAGCGCCAGGCGGGCCGAGCCGTTGATGATCGGGGTGTCGTCGCCCGGGAAGTCGTACTTGCTCAGCAGCTCGCGAACTTCCATCTCGACCAGCTCGAGCAGCTCCGCGTCGTCCACCAGGTCCGCCTTGTTCAGGTAGACCAGGATGTACGGCACGCCGACCTGGCGGGCCAGCAGGATGTGCTCGCGCGTCTGCGGCATCGGGCCGTCCGCCGCCGAACACACCAGGATCGCGCCGTCCATCTGCGCCGCACCCGTGATCATGTTCTTGACATAGTCCGCGTGACCCGGGCAGTCGACGTGCGCGTAGTGGCGGTTCGCCGACTCGTATTCCACGTGCGCCGTCGAGATCGTGATGCCGCGCGCCTTCTCTTCCGGCGCCGCGTCGATCTGGTCGTAGCCCTTGAACTCACCACCAAAACGCTCGGCACCTACCTTCGTCAGCGCCGCCGTCAGCGTCGTCTTGCCGTGGTCAACGTGACCGATCGTGCCCACGTTCACGTGGGGCTTGGTGCGCTCGAACTTACCCTTGGCCATGGTTCCGTCTCGTTGGGGCGCTTCGCTGGAAGCGTTCAGGGGATTGCTGTTTGAACAGTCCGACCATGCCTGGCCGGGCCGTTGCGGAAGGATCCGCGTACAACGTGGTGCTCACGAAAGGAATCGAACCTTCGACCTCCTCCTTACCAAGGAGGTGCTCTACCGACTGAGCTACGTGAGCGTGTGTTGCGGCCCTGCGGGTATCTGTCGCGGCTTCAATGGAGCGGGAGACGGGAATCGAACCCGCACAATCAGCTTGGAAGGCTGAAGTTCTACCATTGAACTACTCCCGCGCCGGACGAACCTGCTTGGGTACTGCACCGGTGGTTGGTAACGCCGCCGGTTTGGATCGAATGCTGGTGGAGGGAGGTGGATTCGAACCACCGAAGGCGTAAGCCAGCAGATTTACAGTCTGCCCCCGTTGGCCGCTTGGGTATCCCTCCAGAGAGCCCGCAATTCTGGCGGACCGGTCAGGCCAAGTCAACGCATCGTTCACTTGTCCCACCCGATGTCGACCGCCGTCAGACGTTGAAGCGGAAATGCAGGACGTCGCCTTCCTGCACCCGGTATTCCTTGCCCTCGAGACGCAGCCGGCCCGCATCGCGCGCGCCGGATTCGCCGCGATACTTGAGGAAATCGTCGAAACCGATGGTCTCGGCGCGGATGAAGCCCTTCTCGAAATCGGTGTGGATGACCGCGGCCGCCTGCGGGGCCGTGGAACCGGCCCGGACGGTCCAGGCGCGAACTTCCTTCACGCCGGCGGTGAAGTAGGTCTGCAGGCCCAGCAGCTTGTAGGCCGCGCGGATCACCCGGTTCAGCCCGGGCTCGTCCAGGCCCAGATCGGTCAGGAATGCGTCGCGGTCGACATCGTCCAGCTGGCTGAGCTCTTCCTCGATGGCCGCCGAGACCGGCACCACCTCGGCGCCCTCGGCCTTCGCCCGCTCGCGCACGGCGTCGAGGTGCGGATTGTTCTCGAAGCCGTCCTCCAGCACGTTGGCGACGTAAAGCACCGGCTTGATCGTGATCAGGAACAGGTCGCGCACCGCCGCCTTGTCCTCGTCGGACAGGCCGAGCGCACGCGCCGCCGTGCCGGCGTCGAGCCCGGTGCGGATGCGACCCAGGATCTCCGCCCGGACCTTCGCCTCCTTGTCGCCCGTCTTGGCCGAGCGCTCGGCGCGCTGCAGCGCCTTGTCGACCGACTCGAGATCGGCCAGCGCCAGTTCGGTGTCGATCGTGTCGATGTCGGCGAGCGGGTCGACCTTGTTGTTGACGTGGATGACGTCCGGATTCTCGAAGCAGCGCACCACGTGGGTGATCGCGTCGACCTCGCGGATGTGCGCCAGGAACTTGTTGCCCAGGCCCTCACCCGAGGCCGCGCCAGCGACGAGGCCGGCGATGTCGACGAACTCGACCGCGGTCGGGATGACTTTTTGCGGCTTGACGATCTCCGCCAGCTGGTTGAGCCGCGGATCCGGCACGGGGACGATGCCGACGTTCGGCTCGATCGTGCAGAACGGAAAATTTGCCGCGGCGATGCCCGCCTTGGTCAGCGCGTTGAAAAGGGTCGACTTGCCGACGTTGGGCAGGCCGACGATGCCGCATTTGATGCCCATGGTCTGGCTCCGGTGATTCGAACGGTGATGCGGAAGCGGCCGCAAAGCAGCCGTTTCCGCATGCCCGCTCAGGCTTTGGCGGTGTTGAGGCGCTTCATCGCCTCGTTGACGTCGCCGGCGACCGCCAGCGGCATGACATCGATGGCGTCGTCGATCGAGCGCAGGATCATGGCTTCGTCAGCCGCCGTGGGCTTGCCGAGCACCCAGCCGACGACCTTGTCCTTGTGGCCGGGATGGCCGATACCCACGCGCAGGCGATGGAACTTCGCGTGGCCGAGCAGTCGGATCGTGTCGCGCAGGCCGTTCTGGCCGCCGTGGCCGCCGTCGAACTTGAGCCGTGCCGTACCGGGCGGAAGGTCCAGTTCGTCGTGGGCGAGCAACGCCTCGTCCGGTTCGATCTTCCAGAACCGCAGCGCCGCCGTAACCGACTTGCCCGCGAGGTTCATGAAGGTCGCCGGCTTGAGCAGCCACACCGCCGAGCCGCCGATGTCCACCTTGCAGGTCTCGCCGAACAGCTTCGGCTCGATGCGGAACTGCCCGCCGTACTTGCGTGCGAGCTCGTCCACGAACCAGAACCCGGCGTTATGCCGCTGGCGCGCGTGTTCCGGCCCCGGGTTCCCGAGACCGACGATGAGTCGTAGCCCTGCCATGCAAGTCGCAGAAACGACGAACGGGCCGACCGTGAGGCCGGCCCGTCCGCGAATCGCTTACTTCTTCGGCGCTTCCGGGGCGGCGGCTTCGCCACCCTCGCCCGGCGCAGGCTCTTCCTGGCCGGTACGGCCAAGCTTCGCGCTGACCACGGCGACATCGTGTTCCTTGCCGAGCTTGAGCTCGGGGATCTCGACGCCTTCCGGCAGCTTGAGGTCCGACAGGTGGATGACGTCGCCGAGCTTGAGGTCGGCCAGGTCGATCTCGATGAACTCCGGCAGGTCCTTGGGCAGGCAGCTCACTTCGACTTCGTTGAGCTCGTGCGCGACGACGACTTCGGCGGTCTTGCCGGCCGGCGACGTGTCCTGGTTGAGGAAGTGCAGCGGCACGCTGGCGCGCAGCGTCTCGTTTGCATTCACGCGCTGGAAGTCCAGGTGCATGATCTGCTGCTTGAACGGATGGCGCTGCATGTCACGCAGCAGCACGCTCTCGACGGCGCCGTCGACATCGAGCGACAGGATCGACGAGTAGAACCACTCGTTCTGGCTGGCGACCCAGATCTTTTCCTGGTCCAGCTGGATCTGCTTCGGCTCGGTGCTGCCGCCGTAGATGATGGCCGGGATGCCGGAAGCATGACGCAGGCGGCGGCTCGCACCCTTCCCCTTGTCGCTGCGGCCGGTGGCCTTGATGGTGTGTTCGGACATTTGAATTGCTCGCTTTCTACTGCAGGAAAATCGCCTCGCGGCGATCGAGACACTCGTCCGCGACCAGACGAGTGGGATGCGGCTTGCGCCGCAAAAACTAGTCGACGTAAAGCGAACTCAC
>NZ_VTRV01000050.1 GCF_008274655.1 Cognatilysobacter lacus
CGCCGCACCCGCCGCGCGTGTTTCGAACCGGCAGGGAATCGTGGAGACGATGGCGAAACAGGCGGCGCGAACCGTCGGCAGCCAGCTGGGCCGGCAGATCGTGCGGGGCCTGCTGGGCAGCCTGCTCGGCGGTCGCGGCCGGTGATTGCGGAGGACCGGGGTCTTGCAGCACTACGCGCCGCGCGCGCGGTGCGGCGGCCGGCCTCGGTCGATAGTTGATAGACGATGGGACGCTGGCGCCCCCCCGCCGAACACAGCACCGCATTGATCACGCGCGCGGGCTTCGAGCGGATGAAGGCCGAACTCGACGACCTGTGGCGTGCGAAGCGGCCCGAGATCGTGCGCGCCCTTTCAGCTGCGGCGGCGGAGGGCGATCGCTCCGAGAATGCCGAATACATCTACCGCAAGAAACAGCTGGGTGAGCTGGACCGACGCGTGCGTTACCTGAGCAAGCGTGTGCCCTCCCTGCGCGTGGTCGAAACCGCGCCGGCCGACCGCGATGCGATCTACTTCGGTGCGACCGTCGAGCTGGAAGATACGGCCGCGGGCGAGCTGGTCCGCTATCGAATCGTCGGCCCGGACGAGGCGGAGCCCGGCCGCGGCGACATCAGCATCGACTCGCCATTGGCGCGCGCATTGCTCAAAAAGCGCGTCGACGACGAGGTCGAGGTGCAGATGCCTTCAGGACCGCTTCGCGTCGCGGTGGTCGCCATCGACTACGCGGGCTAGTGGTGCCCGGCCTTACGCGCGCACCGGCAGCGGCAGCGCCTGCGTCTGCGCCGGTTCGAGCGCCTCGCCGTAAAGGTCGTGCTCGTCGCTGCCCATGATCTCGACATCGACGAACTGACCCGGCTGCAGCTGCATCTCGAGGCCGTTCTGGATCTGCACCACGCCGTCGATCTCCGGCGCATCCGCCTTCGAGCGCGCGATCGCAAGGTCGCCATCCACCATGTCGACGAGGCAGCGCTGCACGGTTCCGACCTTGGCCTCGAGCCGTGCCGCGGAAATCTCCGCCTGGCGCTCCATGAAACGCGCGAGGCGTTCCAGCTTGAGTTCTTCCGGCACGGGATCGGGCAGCGCGTTCGCGGCTGCACCTTCGACGGGCGAATACGCGAATGCGCCGACGCGATCGAGCTGCGCTTCGTCAAGAAAATCGAGCAGCTCCTCGAACTCGGCTTCGGTCTCGCCGGGGAAGCCGACGATGAACGTGCTGCGGATCGTCAGGTCGGGCGCCATTCGCCGCCAGTTCTGCACGCGCTCGAGCGTCTTCTCGACCGCGCCCGGCCGCTTCATCAGGCGCAACACGCGCGGGCTTGCGTGCTGGAACGGAATGTCGAGGTACGGCAGCACCTTGCCGTCCGCCATCAGCGGGATGACGTCGTCGACGTGCGGGTACGGGTAGACGTAATGCATGCGCGACCAGACGCCCAGCTGCGACAGCCCCTCGCACAGCGATTTCATCCGCGTCTGGTAGGTACGGCCGCGCCACTCGCGCTCGGCGTAACGCATGTCGACGCCGTAGGCGCTGGTGTCCTGCGACACGACGAGCAGCTCACGCACGCCGCCGATGACAAGGCGCTCGGCCTCGCGCAGTACGTCGTCCACTGGACGCGAGACCAGGTCGCCGCGCATCGACGGGATGATGCAGAAGCTGCAGCGGTGGTTGCAGCCCTCGGAAATCTTCAGGTACGCGTAGTGCTTCGGCGTCAGCTTGATGCCGATGTCGTCGTGCGCGGCAGGCATCAGATCGACGAAGGGATTGCGCACCTGCGGAAGCGCGGCATGCACAGCCGACATCACGCTCGCGTAGTCGGCGGGGCCGCTGATGGCCAGCACGTCCGGATGCGCTTCGCGGATCACGTCGGCGCGCTTGCCCAGGCAGCCCGTGACGATGACCTTCCCGTTCTCCGCCAGCGCCTCCCCGATCGCATCCAGCGATTCGGTCACGGCGGAATCGATGAAGCCGCAGGTGTTGACCACCACGACGTCGGCATCGTCGTACGTCTGCACGAGGTCGTAGCCCTCGACGCGCAGCTGCGTGAGGATGCGTTCGGAGTCGACGAGGGCCTTCGGGCAGCCGAGGCTGACGAAGCCCACCCTGGGGTTCCGGAGAGGATTCTGGACGGACATGGCGGGATCTCGAGGGGCGGTCGTCACCGACGGCCCGGCAGGCCGCGACGGCGGTCGCGGCGGGTGTCCAGTATAACGACGTGCGGCGGGCGCCCCCGAGCGGCCGTGGCATGCATTCACCGGAGGCGACATGGGCAGCTGGATCGATCTCGACACCCCGCACGGCCGCGTGCGCGCCTGGCATTCGACCCCGAGCGGCGAGCGGGCCGGCGCGCTCGTGGTCATCCAGGAAATCTTCGGCGTGAACACGCACATCCGCGACGTGGCCGACCGTTTCGCGAAGGAGGGCTTCGAAGTGGTGGCGCCCTCGCTGTTCGATCCGGTCGAGCCCAACGTCCAGCTCGACTACGACGCGGCCGGCATGGCGCATGGACGGGAACTCGTCGGAGCCCTCGGCATCGAGCGCGCGGTGGACATCGTGGAGGCCGCTGCGGGCCAGCTGCGTACCGGCACCGGCACCTCGAAGGTCGGCGTCGTCGGCTTCTGCTGGGGCGGAAGCGTCGCCCTGCTCGCCAACACGCGCCTTGGCCTGCCCGCGTCGAGCTACTACGGCGCGCGAAGCGTGGGGTTCCTGGGCGAACCGCTGCGCGCACCGATGCAGTTCCACTTCGGCGCGCGTGACTCGAGCATTCCGGCCGCCGACATCCAGAAGCATCGCGACGCATACCCGGACGCGGAAACCTACGTTTACGACGCCGGCCATGGCTTCAACTGCGACCGTCGCGCCGACTACGACGCAGCCGCCGCGGCCCTTGCGTGGACGCGCACCACCCGGTTCTTCCGCGACGCGCTCGCGTGAGCCGTTGGGCCCTGGATTCGCGACTCGATGCCGACACGCACCTGGTCGGCGCGCTGTCCCTGTGTGACGTGCGCCTGATGGACGACAACCGTTTTCCGTGGCTGATCCTGGTGCCGCGAATCGTCGGTGCGACGGAGTGGATCGACCTCGACCGCCAGACGCAACATCGACTCGCAGACGAGATCACCCTCGCCAGCCAGGCGCTGCGCACCCTTTGTTCGCCGTCAAAGCTCAATGTCGCCACGCTGGGCAATATCGTGGCCCAACTGCACGTGCACGTGATCGCGCGCTTCCACGAAGACGCGGCATGGCCGCGGCCGGTCTGGGGGGTCGGGTCCGCGCTGCCCTACCCGGCTGACGAATCCTCAACCCTGCTCGCCCGCCTCCGGGCCGCCCTCGCGCTGTAGAGCGGCGATCAGGTCTTCGGCAGCGTGACGCCCGTCTGTCCCTGGTACTTGCCACCGCGATCGCGGTAGGACGTTTCGCAGACTTCGTCGGACTGGAAGAACAGCATCTGCGCGACGCCTTCGTTCGCGTAGATCCGCGCGGGAAGCGGTGTCGTGTTGCTGAATTCGAGCGTCACGTGGCCCTCCCACTCGGGCTCCAGCGGCGTGACGTTGACGATGATCCCGCAGCGCGCATACGTGCTCTTGCCGAGGCAGACGACGAGCGTGTCGCGCGGGATCCGGAAGTACTCGACGGTGCGCGCGAGCGCGAACGAATTGGGCGGAATGATGCAGACGTCGGACTCGATGTCGACGAAGCTGCCGCTGTCGAAGTGCTTGGGATCGACGATGGTCGAATTGATGTTGGTGAAGATCTTGAACTCGCGCGAGCAGCGCACGTCGTAGCCGTAGCTGGACGTGCCGAAGCTGACGATGCGCTCGCCGGACGCCGACACTTTCACCTGGCCGGGCTCGAACGGCTCGATCATGCCGTGCCCTTCCGCCATGCGGCGGATCCAGCGGTCGCTCTTGATGCTCATCGGGCCGTCCGTGCGTTAAACGCGCATTCTAGCCGGCGGCGTGCCGGGGCCGCGCTCAATCGTTCGCCAGCTGGATCGACAGCGGGCGCGCCACCACCGGGCGCTTGGCCAGTTCCAGCGCGACGCGCCGCGCCATCGCCACGAACGCCTGCGCGGACGGCGACTCGGGCTCGGACACCACGATCGGCGCTCCCGCGTCCCCGCGCTCACGGATCGCACGCTCGAGCGGCAGGCTGCCCAGCAACGGATAGCCGTATTGCGCCGCGAGCCGCGCGCCGCCGCCTTCTCCGAAAATGTGCTCGGCCTGCCCGCAGTTGGAGCAGACGTGCAGCGCCATGTTCTCGACGAGGCCGAGGATCGGCACCTCGACCTTTTCGAACATGCGCAACGCCTTGCGTGCATCGAGTGTCGCGACGTCCTGCGGCGTCGTGACCACCACCGCGCCGGCGACCGGAATCTTCTGCGCGAGCGTGAGCTGGATGTCGCCAGTGCCCGGCGGCAGATCGACGATCAGATAGTCGAGATCGTCCCAGCGCGAATCATTGAGGAGCTGCGTGAGCGCGGACGTCGCCATCGGGCCGCGCCAGATCATCGGCGTCTCCTGCTCGACCAGGAGTCCGATCGACATCGCCTGGATGCCGTGCGCGCGCAGCGGCTCGATCGACTTGCCGTCGGGGCTGTCCGGACGACCGGTGATGCCGAGCATCGTCGGCACACTGGGCCCGTAGATATCGGCGTCGAGGATGCCGACGCGCGCGCCCTCCCTGGCGAGCGCGACGGCCAGGTTGACCGCGACCGTCGACTTGCCGACGCCGCCTTTCCCGGACCCGACCGCGATGATGTTGCGGACGGAAGCGAGCGGGGCCGTGCTGCCCTGCGGCGCATGTGCGTCGATGCGTTGGCGGATCGCGACGCCTGCAACGACGGCGCCTTCCTGAGCGCACGCCGCCCGGATCGTCGAGGCGATTTCGTGCTGCAGAGCAACAACCGGGACGCCGGCGATCACTTCGATGGACACACTGCCGCCGGACGACGCGTCGACACGCACCTTTGAAAACGCGCCCAGCCGCGAATTAACACTTTCAATTTCAATAGCTTGCAGCTGGTTAGGCAATTGCGAGGTCATCGGGTGTCCACAAGTTAGGCAAACATGAATGGCGGGGGCCGCCCTCGTTTGTTAATTGCATGTTACGGTCGGCTCGTTAGGAAACACACGAGCTGCCAGGGGTGGCGGCGACGTCCATTATTCTGTTCCGGGGAAACCAAATGCCAGTTATGCACCTGCGACTGCGGCGTAGCCGCATCGCGTCGGCTGTTCTTGCGTCTCTTGTTCTGTCCGCCGCTACCTCTGCCTTCGCGCAGCAGGCGGCCACCACGGCGCCGGCCACCACGACCGATGCCGCCACGGACGCCAAGAAGTCCGAACTCGATCGGGTGACCGTCGTCGGTTCCCGCATCAAGCGCGCGACAACCGAGGGGCCTGCCCCGATCGTCGTCATCACGCGCGCGGACATCGATCGCGAAGGTTTCCAGACCGTCGGCGACATGCTGCAGACGCTGACTCAGAACACGACGGCGTCCTTCACGGGCGATCTGGCCGTGACCGGATTCACGCCGAATGCGCAGGTAGTGAACCTGCGTAACCTGGGCCCGGGCTACACGCTCACGCTCATCAACGGTCGGCGTCCGGCGCAGTACCCGCAGCCGTACAACCGCGACAACAACGTCGTGAACGTCAAGGCGATCCCGTCCTCGATCATCGAGCGCGTCGAAGTACTGACCGGCGGCGCCTCGGCGATCTACGGTTCCGACGCGGTAGCGGGCGTGGTCAATATCGTCACGCGCAAGAACTTCGACGGCAACTTCATCCGCGCGACTGTCGGCACCACGACGAATGGCGGCGGCGACAACGCCAACCTCGAGTACACGGGCGGCCGCACCGGCGACCGTTGGAGCGCGGTCTATGCATTCCAGTACGGCGTTTCGGAGCCGGTATTCGCCCGCCAGCGTGACTTCCTTTCCGATACCCGCAACGGCCCGCTCGGCGCCGCGCTGACCAACCCGGCGTTGTCGCTCATCGCGATCCGGCAGTCCGGCACGAGCTCGCAGATCGGCCGCAACGCCTTCTACCCGGGCCAGGACGTCTGCGACCGCTTCGGGTACACCACCCGCACGACGGCGTCGCGCGGCACGTATTGCGGCTCGTTCACGCAGCCTGGCTCGCGCTCGATCCAGAACAAGAGCGACTTCTGGTCGACTTACGGCTACGGCACGTACGACCTGACCGACAAGGTCCAGCTGTTCGGCAGCGCGACGTACTACGCCAGCCGCTCGGCCGGCACCAGCGGCACCGAGTTCTGGGGCACCTCGGGTGACCAGTTCAACCGCACCTCGTCCGGCGGCGCCACCAGCGTCTACTTCGACCCGCAGTTCGGCTCGCTGATCCAGCTGCAGCGCGTGTTCAATCCGTTCGAACTGGGCGGCCTCGAAGCGTCGACGACGAAGTACGACGAGAAGACCTACGACGTGATGGTCGGCGCGACCGGCAATGTTGCCGACCGCTTCGACTGGGAGGCGTCCGCGGCCACCTCGCGCTACGACTACCAGGCTGACCGTCCGCGCCTGCTTTCGCAGGCCGTGCATGATTACTTCCTGGGCCCGCAGCTCGGCTTCTCCAACTCGACCGGCACGGGCGCGGGCATCTACCCGATCTACCGCCTGAACCAGGGCCGTTGGACGACTCCGCTCACACCCGAGCTGTATCAGTCGCTGTCGACGCGAGTGATCAACAAGGGGCGCACGGGCTCTTCGACCTTCAACTTCAACGTCAGCGGCGATCTGTTCGACCTGCCGGCGGGTGCTGTCGGCTTCGCCGGCGTGCTCGAAGCGGCGCGTCAGACGTTCGACCTCGAGAGCGACCCGCGTACCAACCAGCTCCGCCCGCGCGATGCTGGCACGATCTACAACCTCACGAGCTCGGGCGAATCGCACGGCAAGCGCGATCGTTACGCGGTCGGCGGCGAACTCCGCGTTCCGATCCTCAATAGCCTGACCGCGCAGCTGGCCGGCCGCTACGACAAGTACGACGACATCACCGCGGTCGGTGGCGCCTTCACGTACAACCTGGGACTCGAGTTCCGTCCGATCGAAAGGCTGCTGCTTCGCTCTTCGTATGCCACGAGCTTCCGCGCGCCGGACATGCAGCTCGTGTTCGCGCAGGGCGCCGCGTCGTTCTCGACGATCCTCGACGAATACGCCTGTCGCTCAGGCACCGGTCTCGGCCAGGCGACGCCTGCCACACCGCGCACGCGCGGCCAGTGCTCGGGCACCGTCGGCGATCCGACCGTCTATTCGTCGCAGACGGTTATCGCCGGCAATCCTCTCCTGAAGGAAGAGGAAGGCAAATCGTTCACCGCGGGCTTCGTGTTCGACGTGATGCAGGGCATGGACGTGTCGGTTGACTACTGGCGCATCCAGCTGAAGGACGCGGCGACGCAGCTTTCGTCCAGCTACATCCTCGCGAACGAAGCGAACTGCCGCCTGGGCACCAATCCGGACGGTTCGCCGTTCGCGAATGCACCTGGCTCGTCGTTCTGTCAGAACATCACCAGCCTGGTCACGCGCCTTCCGCCCAACCCGGGCACGGCGCTGGACAACCGCATCGACCGCATCAACTCGGCGTACATCAACTCCGCGCTGCAGGATTCAAGCGGCATCGACGCTACGTACCACTACAAGCTGAACACTGCGAACTGGGGCCGTTTCGCCCTCGAACTCGGCTACTCGCTCAGCCTGACCAATCGGTATCGCCAGTTCCCCGGCGACCAGTTGATCGACTATCGCGACGACCCGTCGATCAGCGACCAGCGCAGCCGCGTTCGCGGCTCGCTCGGCTGGACGAAGGGCGACTGGTCCAGCACGGTGTTCGGCACGCGCTACGGCACGAACGGCAACTGGGTGGGCCAGGACTACACCAACGCTGCGGGAGGCTTCTCGCCGCGTCGCCTGCCGCCGTACATGCTCTACAACCTCCAGGTCGCCAAGAAGTTCGGCCCCAACCTGACGGCGTCCCTGACCGTCAACAACGTGCTGGACAACAAGTACCGGAAGGACGCCAGCAATACCGGCTATCCGTACTACGACTACACCATCGGTGCAGACCCGGTCGGCCGTCGCTTGTACTTCAGCCTGGGCTACAAGTTCTAATCGTCGAGCATTTCGACAGAAAGCCCGGCTTCGGCCGGGCTTTTTTTTGCGCGGGCCGCGGCGAACCAGATTCGAACAGGTAATCACTCGGCCCGCACCACGACCCTCTTTGTCGGGCGGGTTTTCCGCCAGCGCGACAAAGAGCGCTTGCAGCGCTTGCTGCCATACGGGCCAGTGGGCCGTAGTGCAAGCGGCGCAGCGTCTCCGAGCGGCTTCAGCCGAGCGTGCGGAACGCCTCAGCGGCCTCGTTGCGGCGCGTGGAGCGCGCCAGCCGGGCAGGCCGGCACGAGTGGTCGGACGGCCAGCCGCGCGCGCCGGCCGTCGGGCTTGCTGAATGAGCGGCAGCCCCCGTCCCACCAGATCGTGCGAATTTGGTTATAAATGGCTACCCGAGCGACGCGCCGGGCATCCATTTTCATGAGGGGACTCCCATGCGCATCAAATTCGTTGCACTGCTGGCGCTCTCGCTGCCGATCGCAGCCATTGCCGCCGACAACTCGCCCATCGGCCGCTGGAAAACGCTCGACGACGAGACCGGCAAGGTCATGACCATCGCCGAGGTCTACACCGCGCAGAACGGCAAGCTGGCCGCCAAGGTGGTCGAAGCGGTCGATCCTGCAGCCGCCATCTGCAGCAAGTGCGACGGCGCGCAGAAGGGCAAGTCGACCGTCGGCATGCCGATCCTGTGGAACCTCAAGCCGATCAGTGGCGGCTGGGGCGACGGCGAAGGCTTCAAGCCTTCGCAGGGCATGAAGTTCAAGGCCAAGAGCATCAAGCTGGTCGACGGCGGCAACAAGCTCGAAGTCACGGGCTGCAAGTTCGTGTTCTGCAAGACCGCGACCTGGGTCCGCGTTCGCTGATCCCAGTCAATCAATAACGCCGACGGCCCGGGAAACCGGGCCGTTTGCGTTTGTGGCGGTCAGCCGCGCAAACGTCGCATGCGATACTGGCCGACCCCCGTTCCACGCCAGCCACCATGCCCCGCGAGATCCTCGTCACCTGCGCCCTGCCCTACGCCAATGGCCCGCTGCATCTAGGCCATCTCGTGGGCTACGTGCAGGGCGACATCTGGACCCGTGCGCACCGTATGCAGGGCAACACCGTGCATTTCGTCTGCGCGGACGACACGCACGGCACGCCTATCATGCTGGCCGCCGAGAAGGCCGGCACCACGCCGGAAGCCTTCATCGCCGACGTGCAGGCGAGCCACGAGCGCGACTTCCGCGACTTCGGCGTGGCGTTCGACCACTACGACTCCACCAACTCGGATGCCAATCGGGAACTGACGCAGTCCATCTATCGCGCGCTGGACGAGGCCGGTTGCATCACGAGCCGCGCCGTTGCGCAGCTGTTCGACCCCGCCAAGGGAATGTTCCTGCCGGACCGCTACGTCAAGGGCACCTGCCCCAATTGCGGCACGCCCGACCAGTACGGCGACAACTGCGAAAACTGCGGCGCCACCTATGCGCCGACCGAGCTCAAGGATCCGCGCTCGGTGCTCAGTGGCGCGCCGCCACAGTTGCGCGAGTCGGAGCATTTCTTCTTCGAGGTCGGCCGGTTCGAGGCGTTCCTGCGCGACTGGTTGAGCGGCGACGTGGCCAATGCAGGCGTGAAGGCCAAGCTCCAGGAATGGCTCGACGCGGAAGGCGGCCTGCGCGCCTGGGACATCTCGCGCGACGCGCCCTACTTCGGCTTCGAGATTCCCGGCCATCCCGGCAAGTTCCTGTACGTCTGGCTCGACGCGCCGATCGGCTATCTCTCCAGTTTCAGGACGCTGGCCGCAAAGCGCGGCATCGACTTCGACGCGTTCCTGCGCAGCGATTCGACTTCCGAGATGCATCACTTCATCGGCAAGGACATCGTCAATTTCCACGGGCTGTTCTGGCCGGCGGTACTGCACGGCGCGGGCCTGCGCGCGCCGACGCGCCTGCACGTCAACGGCTACCTGATGGTGGACGGCGCCAAGATGTCGAAATCGCGCGGGACGTTCGTGATGGCCCGCACCTACCTCGACTGCGGCCTGGATCCGGAGGCGCTGCGGTACTACTTCGCGGCGAAGACGTCCGGTGGCGTCGACGACGTCGACCTCAACCTGTCCGACTTCGTCGCGCGGGTGAATTCCGACATCGTCGGCAAGTTCGTGAACCTTGCCAGCCGCTGCGCGGGGTTCATCGAAAAGCGCTTCGGTGGCCGTCTCGCCGACGCCCTGCCGGACGCTGCGATGTACGAGCGCTTCGTCGCCCAGCTCGGACCCATCAGCGAAGCCTACGCGCGCAACGAGGCCGCGAGCGCGCTGCGCCTGACCATGGCGTTGGCCGATGACGCGAACCGCTTCATCGACGATGCGAAACCGTGGGTGCTCGCCAAGCAGGACGGCGCGGACGCCGAGCTGCAGGCGGCGTGCACGCAGGGCCTCAACCTGTTCCGCGTGCTGGCGATCGCGTTGAAGCCGGTGCTGCCGCGCGTGGCGGTGCAGGCCGAAACGTTCCTGCGCGCGCCAGTGACGTCGTGGGGCGACGCGGCGCAACCGCTGCTCGCCCGCGATGTCGCGCCGTACAGCCCGCTGTTCACCCGAATCGACCCCAAGCAGATCGACGCCATGACCGACGCCAGCAGGGACACCCTTCAGCCCATGCTCGACGCTGCGCCGAAGACGGCGCCGACCGCGCCTTCCGTAAGCCCGCCGGCGCCCGTGACAGCCGCGCCCGCGAACGCAACGTCGACGGTATCGATCGACGACTTCGCGAAGCTGGACCTGCGCATCGGCAAGGTTCTCGAATGTGGCTTCATCGAGGGCTCGGACAAGCTGCTCCGCTTCCTGCTCGACGCCGGCGAGCTGGGCCAGCGGCAGATATTCTCCGGCATCCGTGCCTCGTACGGCGAGCCGGACACGCTCGTCGGCCGCAGCGTCGTCTTCATCGCCAACCTCGCGCCGCGCAAGATGCGCTTCGGCGTGAGCGAAGGCATGATCCTGTCCGCCGGTTTCGACGGCGGTGGCCTGTTCCTGCTCGACGCCGACACCGGCGCCGCGCCCGGCATGCCAGTGCGCTGAGGCTCCGATTCAAGCGAACGGCGAAATGATCGACCTGACCGAACGGCTCGATCGTCTCCTGCCGCAGACCCAATGCGGCCAATGCGGTTTCGACGGGTGCCTGCCCTACGCGGAAGCGATGGCGCGTGGCGAGGCGGCGGTTGACCGCTGCCCGCCGGGTGGCGACGCCGGCGCGCGCGCGCTCGCTCGCGTCCTGGGCGTGCCGCCGCTCCCTTATGACCGCGCACGCGGCCTGCAGGGGCCGGTGCGCGTTGCACTCGTGATCGAAGACGACTGCATCGGCTGCACCAAGTGCATCCAGGCCTGCCCGGTCGACGCGATCATCGGCGGCGCCAAGCACATGCACACGGTGCTCGAATCCCTCTGCACCGGATGCGACCTGTGCGTGCCCGCGTGCCCCGTGGATTGCATCGTGATGGTCGAGCCCGGCTAACGGCGCAAGCGCGTACGCGCGGCCACGCGCCGCGGTGCACACCCCGGATACGCGCCTCAGCGGGTTGCTTTAGGCCGGCACACGGTGCAGATGCGTTCGACTCGATAGCCCCGCGCGCGCAATTGATCGACGACCCCGTCCTCGCCAAGCAGATGCAGCGCGCCCACCACGACCAGCACGTCGTGCCCACGGCCTTGCGCGAGAAGTCGCTCCAGCTGCGGCACCCACGCCCGATTCCGCTCGGCGACCATGCGCTGGTACGTAACCGGCGTCAGGTCGCGCATCTCCTCGCGCGTGAGCCGCTCCAGCGCCGGCACATCGGCATTGCGCCACGCGGCATGCAGCTCGTCGAGTTTGGCCGGCGCCTGGTCGCCTTCCTCGACGAACTCGCGCAGCGATGCGACCTGTTCGGCGATCGGCGTGCCGTCGAGCGTCGCCAGTTGCTGGTCCACGGTCTCCAGGCCCGACGCCGGCTTGCCTGCCTGCTGCGCGCGCGCCATGAGCACGCGGTCGAGCCCATCGTCGGGCGCGTAGCCGCTGCGCTGGCCCAGCATCGTCACCAGCATGGTGTCCACGAACCAGGGCTCGAACGACGCCATGCGGTCCGACGGCAGGCCGAGGGACGCGAGGCGCCTGTCGAGCGCGGGCTTCAGGTTCGCGGGCATGACGCGCGCGATGCTCGACGCCGGATCCGACGCAGCGAGCGCGAGCATTCGCGGCGTCACGCCGGGATCGTTCAAGTCCTCCGGCGCCACTTCGAAGACGAGTGCTTCGGCGTCGTCGAACGCGCGGTCGATGTCCGGCGACAGCGGATAGTCGGACTTCGCCAGCAGGTGGAACGATCCGAGCAGGTAGATGTGGCTGTCGGCGTCTGAAACCTTCCAGAGAAGCGGCACCGGCGGCGCCTGCTGCGGCGCTCGAGGCGTGGAGCCGACGACCGGCAACGCGAGCAGCGCGCCGGCAAGGATGAGGATGATCCGGTGCATGCGCGCGGGCATCAGTGGTACGCCTTCTCGCCGGCGGCGATCGCGAGATCGAGGCGATTGCCGGCAGGCGGCAGTGGGCACGTCGCGAACGGGGTGAACGCGCAGGGCGGGTTGTAGGACTGGTTGAAGTCGATGCGCACGTGGCCCGCTACCGGTGGCGCCGTGTCGATGAAACGCCCCGCCCCGTAGCTGCCGCGCCCGCTCGTCCTGTCGGCGAAGACCAGGAACAGGCCACCGTCGTCGCCTTCGAGTGCTTCCAGGCGGTATGCATTGCCGTTTCGTTTAAATTCGACCCGGCCGGGGTTCGGCGTGGCTTCCACGATGCCAACGATGTTGGCGATGTCGAGCGTGCGCCCCGGCGGATTCGCGACGAAGCGAGCGTCGACGACCCATCCGGGGCCGCCCGGCCAGTACTGCAGGCCGTGGAAGGCGGTGCGCGCAGGTGCATCGGCGTGCTTGACGCGCAGCGCGTAGCGATCGCCGCGATGGATCACGCTGGCGAGCCCCTTTCCGCCGTCGAACGCGATCGTACTGGCACCGGCCGGATCGTCATCGGGACGCAGGACGACCGGGCGCGCCGGCTTGCCGTCGATGGTCAGCGCGGTGCCGGGGGCGGGCACGAAGCGCACGTGCTTGTCCTTGAGCTCGAGCATTCCCAACTGCGCGGGGCCGACGGCAAGCCGGATGCCGTTGCCGGGCGCGCTACCGACGTAATGGGCGCCCGGATCGATCCAGTGCAGGCCGACGAGCGACGTCCAGCCATCGGGCGCCGTGAGCTTGGCGGCGCGCTGCGTGCGCCACGCCTGCTCGTCCGCGAGGTAGGCCGCGGGCAGCACCACCGGCTTCGCGGGTGCGGGCGCATGGCGGTTGCATGCCGCAATCAAACCGACGAAAGCGGGCACCACCAAGTGGCGGATCAACGACCGCGCAGGAACCATCGATCCATCTCCGCAAGGCTGAAGCGCGCCCACGTGGGGCGACCGTGATTGCATTGCCCCGATCGTTCGGTGGCTTCCATTTCGCGCAGCAGTGCGTTCATCTCGGGAATCGAAAGCCGTCGATTGGCGCGCACGGCGTGGTGGCAGGCCATCGTCGAGAGCAGTTCATCGCGCGCGTCGGCGATGCGGCGGGTCTCGCCGTGCTCGCGCAGGTCCGCCAGCACGTCGCGCAACAGGCGCTCCGAATCGCCGTGCGACAGCAGCGCCGGCACCGCGCGCAACATGAGCGACTGCGGTCCCACGCGGCTCACGTCGAACCCGAGCGCGGCAAGCGTCGAGCACTCGCGTTCGGCGACGTCGGCCTCGCGCTCGGCGACGGCGATCGGCTGCGGCACCAGAAGCGGTTGCGTGCGCAGGCCTTCGCCGTCGTGCGCGGTCTTCAGTTTTTCGTACCCAATGCGCTCGTGCGCCGCGTGCATGTCCACGACGATCAGGCCGTCCGCACATTCGGCGAGGATGTAGATGCCCTGCAGCTGGGCGAGCGCATACCCGAGCGGCGGCATCGTGGGCTCGTCGTTCGCCGCGAACGGATCTTCCGAGGCCGACGCCGGACTCACGACGCGCTCCGGCGTTGAATACAGTGCCTCGTAAGCCGCGCGCGTCTCGGCCACCTGCAGCCCGAGCGGCGACTGCCGCATGGGGGCGGCCCAGCCGGTTCCGTTCGTTGCCGCAGCGGCCACCTGGGCGCCGATCGCCGCGATGCTGCTCCCGGCGCGCGTTTCCGCCAGCACGGCCTGCAGCGTGCGGTAAACGAAGTCGTGGATCAGGCGCGCGTCGCGAAACCGCACCTCGTGCTTCGCGGGGTGCACGTTGACATCCACCCGCCGCGGATCGAGCGACAGGAACAGCACGTACGCCGGATGCCGCCCATGGAAAAGCACGTCGGAAAACGCCTGGCGGACCGCGTGCGCGACGCTGCGATCGCGGACGGCGCGACCGTTCACGAACAGGAACTGCTGGTCGGTGCCTGCGCGGTTGTAGCTGGGCTCGGCGATCCACCCCGCGAGCCGCAGGCCGGGTGCGTCCGTGCGGGACGTCTCCTGGTCCACGCGCAGCGCGTGTCGCACGAAATCGGGGCCGAGCGCCTCGTGCAATCGTTCGCCCGAGAGCAGGTCGCGCTCGCCTTTCCAGCGGCGCGACGGCTTGCCGTTATGCGTGACGCGCAACTCGACGTCCGGCCTCGCAAGCGCGAGCTGCCGCAGCCAATCCTCGATATGCGAGAGCTCGGTGCGCTCTGCGCGCAGGAATTTGCGGCGCGCGGGCACGTTGTAGAACAGGTCCCGCACCTCGACCGTGGTGCCCTGCGGATGCGCGCGTGGCGACGGCCCACTTACGCGACCGCCTTCGACCTCGATCGCGGTGGCGTGCGCGGCGTCGCGAGTGCGCGAGACCAGTGCGAAGCGGCTGACCGATGCGATCGACGGGAGCGCCTCACCGCGGAACCCGAGCGTCGCCACCGCCTCCAGGTCATCGAGCGACGCGATCTTGCTGGTCGCATGGCGCTGCACCGCGAGAGGCAGGTCGACCGCGTCCATGCCCAGGCCGTCGTCGCGGATGCGAATGAGCCGGATGCCGCCGTCCTCGAGGTCGATGTCCACGCGGCCGGCGCCGGCATCGAGCGCGTTCTCGACGAGTTCCTTGACCACGGACGCGGGCCGCTCGACGACTTCGCCGGCGGCAATCTGGTTGATGAGGACGTCGGGAAGCTGTCTGATCGGCACGGCGGGCGTCATCGCGCGCATGCGCGGTCATGGCCGTCGATCATAGTCGCGCGGATCGGTTGCCGCGCGGGTCCGCGTCTCAGCGGCTGCCGCCCGTCCGGCCGCTGCCACCGGTGATCTCGTCGCTGCGCGAAGCGAGCATCGTACCGGGAGGCGGGGTGCGCACGAAGTAGCTGTTGATGCCGCCGAACACGGCGCGCGCGATCGCGGCCTGCTGCACCGGGTCGGTGAGCCGTTGCTCTTCGTCCGGATTGGAGATGAAGGCCGTTTCGACGAGCATCGCGGGCGTGTCGGAGGTGCGCAGCACGGCGAAGTTGGCGCGCTCGACGGTGGACTTGTGGTTCGGCCCCAGCTGCGCGAGGCCGCTCAGCACCTGGCCGGCGACGTCTTCGGACGCCTTGAGGTTGCCGCTCTGCGTGAGATCGAGCAGCACCGAGGCAAGCGTATTGCCCGGTTCGACGCGCACGCCGCCGATCAGGTCGGCCGCGTTCTCGGTGTCGGCCAGCCAACGCGCGCGCTGGGACGACGCGCCCTTCAAGGACAGCACGAATACCGAGGAGCCGCGGGCCGCGGGATTTTCGGCGGCGTCGGCATGGATGGAGACGAACATGTCGGCGCCGGCGCGCTTGGCGAGCCTCGCCCGTTCGTTCAGCGGAATGAAGAAATCCGCATCGCGCGTCAGGTACGCGCGGTAGCCGGCTGCTGCGTTCACCTGACGGGCCAGCTCGCGCGCGATGGCGAGCGTAACGTCCTTTTCGCGGCGCCCGTTCGGGCCATGCGCCCCGGGGTCCTGGCCGCCATGGCCGGCGTCGATCGCGATCACGAGCGGGCGCAAGGGCCGACCGCTGGCGTCGCGCTGGGACCTGGTCGAGGTCTGTGCGGTGGACGGCGCGGCACTGATGGTCGCTGGCGGATAGGCGGGGGACCGCGCCGCGACGGACTTCGGCGGCAGCGCGGGCGGCGATGCGATCGGAGGCACAGCCGAAATCGACGTGGGCGTCGAGGAAACCGCCGAGACGATCGCGTCCATCGACTCGGGCGCGACTTGCGGACGACTGGCGGCCGCGGCGGTCAGGCCATCCACGGCCGGCTGCGTGACGCGAGCGGCGGAAGCACCGCCGCTGGCGGTCGCCAGGTTGGCGGAGGCGACAGCTTCATCATCGCCCGGCCACTCCAGAACCAGACGCGCGCCGTTACCCGCGGGCTCGAGCCGCGGCTGCAAAGCCGCCACCGGCTGCGCGAGTTCGAAGACGATGCGCGCGATGCCCGGCTCCGGTTGGCCATACCGGATTGCGCGAACCACGCCGGCCGGCGCGGGCAGCGATGCGCCGCGACGGACCGACGACTCCGGCAGATCCACCACCAGGCGCTCGGGCGACGAAAGCCGGATAACGCGGTAGCCGGTCGGGGTCGCATCGAGGACGACCTGCGCCCGCGTGCCCGTCGCGCCGCGATCGAGCTCGACGCCACGAATCTCCGCGGCCTGCGCGAGGTTCCAAACGAGCGCGGCAAGAAGCGCCGCCCCGAGAATCGCTTTCTGCACGGTGTCCGCCTTCACACGCATGGCCGTAGTCAACCACCGGTGGGAGTGCAATGCAAGCGACTTTTCCCTTGTGAATCCGTGACCTGCGGCCTGTTTCTCAGTCAACCCTCAGGACTTGCGGATGTGAAGGCGCCCCGCAGCCGGGCGATCCAGGCGTTCGCCTCCGGTGAAGACGCCGACAACAGCGCGGTACGGCCCTCTCCAGCCACTTCGAGATCCACCCGCAAATCGGCCGGCGGCAGCGCGCCGGCGCCGCGTTCCGGCCATTCCACCAGCCACAGGACCACGCCTTCGACGTCAACGCCGAGGTAGTCGAGCTCACCGGGGTCGCCGATCCGGTAGAGGTCGAAGTGCACGGCATCGCCGCCCGGCACCGGGTAGCGCTCAACCAGGGTGTAGGTCGGGCTGCGAATCGCGCCGGCAACGCCGAGCGACCTCAGCATCGCCCGCGCGAGCGAGGATTTGCCGGCCCCGAGGTCACCGACGAGATGCACGACCGCGTGCGCCGGACGTGTCCGTGCAAGCGCGTCGCCGAGCGCATCGGTGGCAGCCGCGTCCTCCAGCTCCAGCTTCATCAGGGGTTGGCCAAGCGACGCAGGTGCGGCATCAGGTCGGTCGGCAGCAGCCCCCGCTGGCCGTCAGCGGCGGCGAGGTCGGCGGCGGCCGAGTGGAGCAACGCTCCGCAGCACGCGGCGTCGAACGACTGCAGGCCCTGAGCCTTCAGTGCCGCGATGACGCCGGTCAGCGCGTCGCCCATACCGCCCGTGGCCATCCCCGGGTTGCCGGCATCGACTATCAGCGGCGTACGCGCGGGTGCCGCGACGACCGTGCCCGCTCCCTTCAGCACGACCACCGCCCCGAAGTGCTGCGCGAGCCGCGACGCGGCACCCAGGCGGTCGCGCTGGACCTCCGCGGCCGAGCAGCCCAGAAGGCGAGCGGCCTCGCCGGGATGCGGCGTCAGGATGGCGTCGGGCGAAAGCGCGAAACCATGCCGCGCTATCAGGTTCAACGCGTCGGCGTCGAACACGCACGGCTTTCGCTCTTCCACGAGCCTGTGCAGATGCGAGAAGCCCCAGTTGCCCTGCCCCAGGCCCGGGCCGATGGCGATCACGTCGGGCCAGTCGACATCGATTTCATTGGCTTCGGGCGCCGGCATCGCTTCGGGAATCCGTGCGAGCAACGCGGGCAGATTCGCGTCGCGCGTGTGGACGCGGACCAGACCCGCCCCCGCCCGCAGTGCCGCCTCGGCGCACAGCAGGACCGCGCCGCCGCTGCCGTGGTCGCCGCCAATGCACGCGACGCGACCGTTGGTACCCTTGTGGCTGTTGCGTGCGCGCCGCGGTAGCCAGCGCGGAATCGCCCCCGCATCGGCGAGCAAAGCGAAGGGCGCAGGAACCTCGACCAAGGCGGGCAAGCCGAGAGCTGCACAGGTGATGCGTCCCGCGCATTGCAGGGCCGCGCCGGTGCGCAGCACGGCCTTCGGCAACAGGAACTCGATCGTGGCGTCCGCCTGCACCGCGCGATCGCCGACGCCGCGCGCGTCGACGCCGCTGGGCATGTCGAGCGAAAGGACCGGCGCGCCGTGTGAATTCATCGCGTCGATCAGGCACGCAGCGTCGTCGCGCGGCTCGCCGACGAAGCCGATTCCAAACAACGCGTCGACAATCAGGTCGGCATCGGCAAACGCCTGGCCCGCGGGCGCGATGAACCCACCACTGTCCGCGTATCGGCCGCGCGCGGCC
>NZ_VTRV01000051.1 GCF_008274655.1 Cognatilysobacter lacus
CAGCCCAGCACGCGCTGGCAACCCGCCAGCGCGGAGGCCAGGTCGTCGTGGAACGTGGCCGTCGCGAGCAGGTCATCGGCGCCGGCAGCCAGCGCGTCGGACTCCGCGTTGGGCAGCTTCTCCGGCGCCACCAGCACCAGCCGGTGCAGGCCCATGGTCTTCATCGCGCGCGCGGCCGAGCCGATGTTGCCCGGGTGTTGCGTACCTACCAGCACGATGCGGACGCGGTCGGCGGCGAGTGTCATGAAATCTCGAGTCATGTCCGCAATGGTAAGCTTCGCGCCCCGCCGGCGATGGCGGAATCGCTCTTTTCCACGGCCAGCGCGCCCCGGACATCCCCATGCAGAAACCCGCCATCACCTTGATGATCAAGGCCGCGCGCGCCGCCGGCAACGTGCTCCTCCGCCACATGCACAAGCTCGACGCGCTGAATGTCGTCGAGAAGGACCGCATGGACTTCGCGAGCGAAGTTGGCAGCCTGGCCGAGAAGGAAATCATCAAGGAGTTCCGCCGCGCGACGCCCGACTACGCCATCCTGGGCGAGGAAAGCGGCCCGCTGAACACCGGCCCGCGCACCCGCTTCACGTGGGTCATCGATCCGCTCGACGGCACCAGCAACTACCTGCGCGGCATCCCGCATTTCTGCGTGTCCATCGCGCTGTGCGAGAACGGAGAGCCGATCAATGGCCTCGTGTTCGACCCGATCCGCAACGAGATCTTCCACGCCTCGCGGGGCGCGGGCGCGGTGCTGAACGACAAGCGCATGCGCGTCGCCGATCGCCGTGACCTGGCCGGCGCGATGGTCATCACCGGGTTCCCGCCGCGCGAGCGCGAGCGCGCATCGGCGCAACTCAAGTGCGTCGACAGCGTGCTCCTGCAGGCCGAGGACATCCGCCGCACCGGATCGGCCGCGCTCGACCTCGCCTACGTGGCGGCCGGTCGTGCCGACGCCTACTTCGAGGCCGGTCTTAAGCCGTGGGACATCGCGGCCGGCGTGCTGCTGGTGCGCGAAGCCGGCGGCAAGGTGGTCGACTACCGAGGCCGCACGCTCGGGCCGATGGACAATCGCGGCCTGCCGGGCCGTCCGTTGGTTGCCGGCAACATCAAGGTCTGCGACGAACTCCAGAAGCGCATCGTGGATTCCGGATACGCCGCCACGTTCGACTGATTCGACCCCGGGAAAGGAGTCCCCATGCCAACGAGCCTCCTGATGGCGGCCGCTGCCGCAGCCGCGCCCGTGCACGCGGCGCACTATCCCGTCGAGCTGCGCGGAGCCTGGCATGTCGGGACAGCGCCCTGCCGTCTGCCGGAAGCCGCAGACAGCGACGGACTGATCACGATCGGGCGTGACGGGATCGCCGCCTACGAGGCCCGCACCAGCGCGTATTCGATCCGGCGTATTGCTTCCGTGCCGCCGACCTGGCGCCTCGATGAACTCGAAGACTACGAAGGCGAGACGCGGCGCTTCACGCGCACGATCGTGCTGACGGCTGGTTCGTTCACGTCGACAGAAGGCCGCCAGGTCGACACCTACACACGATGCAGCGGGTCCGCGCCGCGCCGATGAGGCGGCGGGGCCGGACTTCAGACGCAGAAAAAAGGCCGCATATTCGCGGCCTTTTTTTACGCCGATCCGCCGCCTAGGGGCGACGAGCCAGCGCCGCTTCGTCGCGCGCCTTCGGCATCAGGTCCTGCTTGCTGACGCCCTGCCAAAGCAGCAACGGGCAGGCAATGAAGATCGACGACAGCGTGCCGATCACGGTGCCGATGATCTGCGCTTCCGCGAGGCCCCGGAGCGACGCGCCGCCGAACACGTACAGCGCGAGCATCGACAGGAAAGCCACGAACGACACGATCACCGTACGCGACAGCGTCTGGTTTACCGCCTTGTTCATGATCTCGCGTGGGGTGAGACGCATGCTGCGGAAATTCTCGCGCACCCGGTCGAAGACGACGATGGTGTCGTTGATCGAGAAGCCCATCACCGCGAGCAGGCCGGCGAGCACCGTCAGGTCGAATTCGTGTCGCGTGATCGCGAACCAGCCCGCGACGATGCTGACGTCATGGATGGTGGCAATGATTGCGCCGATCGCGAACTTGAGCTCGAAGCGCATCGAGATGTACAGCAGCAACCCGACCAGCACGAACAGGAACGCGTACAGCGATTTCCAAGCGAGTTCCTTGCCGACCTGCGGGCCGACGAAGTCACTGCGCTGCACGTGCGCGGCATTGCCGGGCTGCGCAACGGCTGCAACGACCGCAGCCGCGGTCTGGTCCTTCGCGGCAGTGCCGGTACCCGTCTTCTGGGGCTGCAGCCGCACCATGATTTCGCGACCTGAACCCAGCGCCTGCACCTGTGCTCCGCGGAAGCCGGCCGTGTCGAGCCGGCTGCGCACGTTGTCCGTGTCCACCGGCCGGTCGAACCGCAGCTCGACGACCGAACCGCCGGTGAAGTCGAGCGCGAAGTTGAAGGTGCGGCCGGGGTCGAAGCCGCCGTTGAAGGCATGGAACAGCATCGCCCCGAACGACGTCAGCATCAGCATGCCGGCGATCGTCAGCGAGACCCACCGCAGCCGCATGAAGTCGATGTTGCTGTCGTACGGGAACACATTGAAAGGTTTCATTGAATGTCGTCCCTCAGATCGCGATCGACTGCAGCTTGCGGCGACGACCGTAGATGAGCGTCGCGATCGCGCGTGACACCGACACCGCGGTGTACATCGACGTCAGGATGCCGACGATCAACGTGACGGCGAAGCCCTTGATGGGCCCGGTGCCGAACGCGAACAACGCAAGGCCAGCCAGGATGGTGGTCAGGTTGGCGTCGGCGATGGTGCCCTTTGCGCGCTCGTAACCTTCGGAGATCGCCGACTGCGGAGGTAGCCCGAGTCGCAACTCCTCGCGGATTCGCTCATTGATCAGCACGTTCGCGTCGACCGACATGCCGACCGTCAACGCCACGCCGGCGAGGCCGGGCAGGCTCAACGTGGCGCCGAAAACCGAAAGGATCGCGACCACCAGCAACAGGTTCATCAGCAACGACAGACAGGTGATGACGCCGAAGACGCGGTAGTAGATGAGGAAGAAGCCGAGGGTGAAGAGGAACGAATACATCACCGCCTCAAGCCCGCGGGTGACGTTCTGCCGACCGAGGCTCGGGCCGACGATGCGTTCCTCTACGAAGTCCATGGGCGCGGCCAGCGAACCGGAGCGCAGCAGCAACGACAGGTCGGACGCTTCCTTCGGGCTGTCGAGCCCCGTCGTCTGGAACTCCTTGCCGAACACGCCCTGCACGGTGGCGATCTGGATTACTTCCTCGCTGACGCGGGTCGTGCGTACTTCCTTGCCGTCGACCGTCTTCACCTCGGGCACGCGTTCGATGTACACCACGGCCATCGGCTTGCCGACGTTCTCGCTGGTGAAATCGAACATGCGCTGGCCGCCGACACTGTTCAGCCGCACGCTCACCGCCGGGGTCCCCGACTGCGGGTCGGTCGTGGCGGTCGCGCCGACCAGCTGGTCACCCGAAACGATGACGCGTTTGCTCAGCAGGACCTGAAGGGGTTTGCCGTCCGGGCCGAGCTGGCGACGGTTGTAGACACGTGCTTCGGGCGGCACGCTGCCGGTCGCAACGGCCTCGGCGGCGTTGCCTTCGACCACCGCCCGGTATTCCAGCGTCGCAGTGGCGCCGATGATGCGCTTTGCCTGTGCGGTGTCCTGCACACCCGGCAGTTCGACCACGATGCGGTCGGTGCCCTGACGCTGGATGATCGGCTCGCCGACGCCGATCGCGTTGACGCGATTGCGCAGTGTGCTGACATTCTGCTCGACGGCCTCGAGCGCGAGGCGCTGCTGCTCCGCTGCATTCATGCGGACGGTGAGCAGGCCGCCGGAGACAGCGACATCGAGCGAGGTCTGGCCGCGCGTGATCAGCTGCCGCGCCTTCTCGGCATCCTGCGGCGCAACCTGCGCCAGCACGGTGCCGTCCGGGCGACGCTCCACGGATTCATAGCGCACGCCCGCCTCGCGCAGCTGCACACGCACGTCTTCTGCGAGCGCGTCGAGGCGCTTCTCCATCGACGCCTGCTGGTCGACCTGCATCATGAAATGCACGCCGCCCTGGAGGTCGAGGCCCAGCAGCATCGGCTTGGCGCCAACGTTTTCGAGCCACCGCGGCGCCGTGGACGCGAGGTTCAGCGCGATCACGTAGTTGTTGCCGAGCGGATCGCGCAGCAGGTCAGCCGCCTTGACCTGCTGGTCGGGGTCCTTGAAGCGGACCAGCAGGTTGCCCTTCGTGATCTCGATCTTCTTCGGCGTGACACCGGACTGCGCGAGCAGACCGCTGACGCGCGTGCTGAGCGCGGCATCGATCTTGCCGCCGCGGTTGGCGGTGACCTGCACGGACGGATCCTGCGGGAACACGTTGGGCAGCGCATAGAGCGCACCCAGCAGCAGCAGAACCAGGGCGAGGGCGTATTTCCAGCGCGGGTAGGTCAGCATCGAAGTCCTGGCGGCTCCCCGCCGCATGCGTAGCGTGTATGGGCGGCCACGGCCGCCATCAAGGGACTGCGGCTCAGGCGGCTTTCAACGTGCCCTTGGGCAGTACGTTGCCGATCGCAGACTTCTGCACGCGCACGCGCACGCCGTCGGCGATCTCGATGGTCACGAAGTTCTCGCCGATGTCGGTGACGGTGCCGGCGAGGCCGCCTGCGGCCAGCACTTCATCGCCGCGTCCGAGCTTTTCCAGCATGCCTCTGTGTTCCTTGGCACGCTTCATCTGGGGCCGGATCATCAGGAAATACATCACCGCCACGACGACGAGGATCGGCAGGAAGCCGAGCGCGCTGTTGGCGGCGGGTGCGCCAGCGGCCTGCGCGTGGGCGGCGGGAATCAGGAAATCGAGCGGCGACATGGATGGATCCTGCGAAAGCGACCGGGGATTATGCCACGCGTCGCGCCCCGCTCCGGCCGAGCCCCCGAGCCGGCCTGTTCAGCCCGCCCCGCCGCCGACGCGCAAGGCATAGAAGGCGTCTCGGAATGCCTGGAACCGTCGCTCGGCAATCGCGTCGCGCATCCCGGCCATCAGGCGCTGGTAATAACGCAGGTTGTGCAAGGTGCCCAGCATCGGGCCGAGCATCTCGTTGCAGCGGTCGAGGTGGCGCAGGTAGCTTCGGCTGAATCCGTTCGCGCACGAGTAGCAGTCGCAGCCCTCCTCGATGGGCCGGGTGTCGCGCTCGTACTTCGCGTTTCGCACGCGCACCGTGCCGGTCGCGGTGAAATAGTGGCCGTTGCGCGCGTTGCGAGTCGGCATCACGCAGTCGAACATGTCCACGCCGCGCGCGACCGCCTCCACCAGGTCTTCCGGGCGGCCAACACCCATCAGGTAGCGCGGACGCTCGGTCGGCAGCTGCGGGCACGTGTGCTCGAGCATCGCGTTGCGCTCGGCTTCGGTCTCGCCGACTGCCAGCCCGCCGATCGCATAGCCGTCGAAGCCGATCGCTTTCAGCCCGTCGGCCGATTGCGCGCGCAGATCCCGGTGCACGCCGCCCTGCACGATGCCGAACAGCGCCGCATCGTTGCCTTCATGGGCGCGCCGGCTGCGCTCAGCCCAACGCAGCGAAAGCTCCATCGATCTGCGGACGACGTCGACATTCACCGGAACACCTTCAACATGCACCGGAGGGCACTCGTCAAAGATCATCACGACGTCCGAGTCGAGCACCTTCTGGATGCGCATGCTCTCCTCGGGGCCGAGGAAGACCTTGGCGCCATCGGTCGGCGACGCGAAGGTGACGCCCTCCTCCGTGATCTTGCGGCGGTGCGCGAGCGAGAACACCTGGAAGCCGCCGGAATCCGTGAGGATCGGTCCGTTCCAGCGGGCGAACCCATGCAGCCCTCCGTGGTCGGCGATGACGTCGAGGCCCGGCCGCAGGTAGAGATGGAACGTGTTGCCAAGGATGATCTCGGCACCCAGCGCGCGCACCTGCTCCGGCATCGCACCCTTGACCGACCCATACGTGCCGACCGGCATGAACGCCGGGGTCTCGACGGTGCCACGCGGGAACTCGAGGCGGCCGCGGCGAGCGGCGCCGTCGGTGCCGAGAAGCTGGAAGGACATGCGGCTCATGGGGTATCCGGTGTTGCGTGGATCGAACGTGGGCGACGTCGGGCTCAGGCTCGCGGCGCCGTCGCGTGGTGGCGGGGCCACAACAGCATCGCATCGCCATAGGAGAAGAAGCGGTAGCGTTCGTCGATCGCGTGTCGATATGCGTCGAATACGCGCCGCTGCCCGGCGAACGCGGACACCATCATCAGCAGCGTGCTCTGCGGCAGATGGAAATTGGTGATCATCGCGTCGACCGAAGTAATGCTGTAGCCGGGCAGGATGAACAGTCGCGTCTCGCCTGCGAACGGCGCGAGCTCCGCGTTTCCCGCCTCGTCGCGCCGGGTCGCGGCCTCGAGGGCGCGCACCACCGTGGTTCCCACGCCGATCACGCGCCCGCCCGCCTCGCGCGTGCGACGGATCTGTTCGACGAGGGCGGCGCCGACGTTGATCCATTCGCTGTGCATCACGTGCTGGCTCAGGTCGTCGACGCGCACCGGCTGGAAAGTGCCCGCACCGACGTGCAACGTGACGTGGCCGAACGCCACGCCCATCGCCTGCAGGCGCGCCAGCAGCGCTTCGTCGAAATGCAGTCCGGCGGTGGGGGCTGCGACCGCGCCGACTTCGCGGGCGTACACCGTCTGGTAGCGCTCGGCATCGTCCGCGCCGGGCTCACGCTGGATGTAAGGCGGCAACGGCAGGCGCCCGACGCGCAGAAGCCACGACTCGAGCGGCGCGTCCACGTCGAACCGCAACAGGTAGAACTCGCCTTCGCGGCCCAGCACGTGCGCGCGGCCGCCGCCATCGAGCTCGATCACCGAGCCCTCCTTCGGCGACTTGCTCACGCCGATCTGCGCGCGGGCGCGATCCGCCGACAGCAGGCGTTCGATCATGATCTCGACGCGGCCGCCCGTGGCCTTGCGGCCGAACAGGCGTGCCGGGATCACGCGGGTGTCGTTGAAGACCAGCAGGTCGTGCTCGCGCAGCAGCGAGGGCACGTCGCGGAACACACGGTCTTCGAACGGCGCCTCGCCGGGCGGCACCACCAGGAGACGGCTTGCGCTGCGCTCGGCGAGCGGTGCCTGCGCGATCAACTCGGGCGGCAGTTCGTAATCGAAATCGGACTTCTTCAAGCGCGCCGTTGCCTGCATTCGGCCCTGTGTCCGCGTCGGACGGCTGCACAGTGTACTGGCGCCGCAGGGGTTATCGGCGCGAAGGTCGCGTGATAACATGGACGCAACCTTTTGAATGGAAACGGAAAACGCCTTCGCACGCGCTTTTCGGCATGCGTCGTTCCTGCGTTTTTCGTGCACCTCGCCCCTGGACTGCCGGAGCTGCTGTCATGTCGAACGCCCACGCCAATGCCGTCGCCCTTCTAGCGCCGCTGCGTGCTTGCGGCGGGCGCCGCCGAACGGTCGGCCTCGAAGACGCAACGGTCGAGCGCTTCGCGGCCTCGCATCCGGAGTTGCTCCAGGCGATCGAAGCTGCGCTCGCTGAATTCGAGGCCGTCAAGCGCGAGGCCGCCGACCTGCTCGACCTCGACGAGGACGCGCAGATCCACGCCGTCCAGGCCGGCTACGTCAACTTCTATCCCGACGACGCGGTCAACCCGTATATCGCGCTCGCCGCGCGCGGCCCTTGGGTCGTTACGCTCAAGGGCGCGGTGCTGCACGACTCCGGCGGCTACGGGATGCTCGGCTTCGGGCACGCGCCGCAGGCCGTCATCGACGCAATGGCCAAGCCGCAGGTGATGGCGAACATCATGACGCCGTCGCTGGCGCAGCTGCGCTTCGATCGCGCGCTCCGGGCGGTCATCGGCACCACGCGCGGCGGTTGCCCCTACGAGCGCTTCTTCTGTCTCAATTCGGGCTCCGAATCGGTGTCGCTCGCGGCGCGCATCGCTGACGCGAACGCCAAGCTGATGACGGATCCGGGCGCGCGCCACGAAGGCCGCACGATCAAGCGCCTTGTAGTACGGGGCAGTTTCCACGGCCGCACCGAACGGCCTGCGCTCTATTCGGACTCGTCGCGCAAGACCTATGCACAGCACCTCGCCAGCTACCGTGGCGAGGATTCGGTGATCACTGTCGAGCCGTACGACGTCGACGCCCTGCGTCGCGCGTTCACCGATGCCGATGCGAATGGCTGGTTCATCGAAGCCATGTTCCTCGAGCCGGTGATGGGCGAAGGCGACCCGGGTCGTGGCGTGCCGCCGGCGTTCTATCAGGCCGCGCGCGAGCTGACCAAGTCGCACGGCGGGCTTTTGCTGGTCGATTCGATCCAGGCGGGCCTGCGCGCCACCGGCGCGCTGTCGATGATCGACTATCCCGGCTTCGAGGGAATGGAAGCGCCCGACATGGAGACCTATTCCAAGGCGCTCAATGCGGGGCAGTACCCGCTCTCGGTGCTGGCAGTGAACGCACGCGCCGCCGCGTTGTATCGCAAGGGCCTCTACGGCAATACCATGACGACGAACCCGCGTGCGCTCGACGTCGCATGCGCGGTCCTGGGTCTCGTCACCCCCGAAGTGCGCGAAAACATTCGCGCGCGCGGCGCCGAAGCGCTGCAGCGGCTCGAAGCGCTGCGCGCCGAGTCGGGCGGCATGATCACCAAGGTGCAGGGCACCGGCCTGCTGTTCTCGTGCGAGCTCGCGCCGCAGTTCAAGTGCTACGGCACGGGATCGACCGAGGAATGGCTGCGCGAGCGCGGCATCGGCGTGATCCACGGCGGCGTCAACTCGTTGCGGTTCACGCCAACGTTCACCATCACGAGCGACGAGCTCGACATGCTTGTGGCGATGGTCGGCCGCGCGCTTCGCGAAGGGCCGCGAATGGAACAGGCCGTCGCCGCTTGATTCCTGGGCGGTTGGGTACCGCGGAGGCCGGCCGATCGCCGGCTTCGTGTTTGCGCCTTACTTCCGCACGAGCAGCTTGCGCTCCGCCGTGTACGCCCACCAGGGCCGCGGCGCTTCGCCGTCCATGAAACGCGTGACCGACATGAAGACGTCGAGTACGCACGGATCCTGGCGCGCGCCCGTGACTTCGCAAAGCCGACGATAGAGTTCGAGCGGCGACTGTCCGACGAGTTGCGACGGACGCTCGATCCCGATGCGACGCAGATCGCCGGCGACGGACGGACCCACGTTCGGCAGATCCGTGAGGTCGTGTAGCCGGCTGCGGTCGACGCGCGCCGGATTCATGCGTGCAACGTCAGGCTTTCGGCCGCACGTACGATCGCGATGACCGACGCGGCGAGGATCACGCACCACGTCAGCAGCGTGCCCCAGAAACGCCCGAAAGACACACCCGCCGAGCCGGACAACCCGATCGCATGCAGCACACGCGCGACCAGGAGCGCGCCGCCGAGCAGCGCGACCCATCCGCGACCGAGCCCGGTCATTTCCAGAAGCGCGATGAGCAGCAACACGAACGGTACGTACTCGATGAAGTTGGCGTGCACGCGGATTCGGCGCAGCAGCAGGGGGTCACCGCCATCGCCGAGGCCGATGCGCTTGCCGCGGCGCGCAGCGACGATCGGTACGAGCAGCATAAGCAGCAGAAGGCCGTGAAAGCCGGCGATTAGCAGTGTGACGAACGGCATCAGTGCCGGCCTCCAGTAATGGCGCGAACGAGAAACCAGAGGCCAGCAAGCGCGCCCGTGGCGATGGCTATCAGCCACGGACGCAGCCGCATTACGGGCGTGCGCGTGGCGGCAGTGATGTCGACGGCGGGCCGCGCGCTGGCGGGCGCCGCGGCGGCTTTCGGGCTGAGCTGCCAGGCGCCGTCGCGCACCTCGACCTTGCCGGCCAGCGGCGGCAACACGAATTCGTGCCACGTGATCCGGACATCGCCGGTCACGGCAACGAGCGGGTTGTCGCTGCTCGCGAGTCCGTCGCCTTCGGGCTGGAACTCCTTGGCGAGGTCCGCGGGCAGCCGCGAAAAATTGGGATGCAGCGTCTGCCACTGGCCGAGCAGGCGGACCACCTCGAGCGGCAGTGCGCGGCCATCGAGCGTCACCGACTCCACCCACCATTCGCGGTTGCGGATGGGGAGGCGCGACGGATTGCGATGCAGGCCATCGAAGCCCGACGAATCGATCGGCGCGGCGTTCCAGACACGCACGTAGTTCCCGCTGTCGTCTCGGCGCCACTGGAACATCTCGACCCGCCGCTCGAGGCCGAAAGCGCTCGACTCGACATGGAAATCCGGATCCTGCAGCGCGTTCGACGGCACCGGATCATTCTCGGGAGCGGTCTGCGCCCGGGACACCACCGGCAGCAGCGCCAGCACCGCGGCTAGCGCCAGCGTCGACCTCATGCGGCGAGCGATCGCGCCTGCAGCGCCGGGACTTCGTGCGTCGTTGCGAAGCGGCCCTCGGGCGTCTTCACCACGCGTGCCAGCGCGCAGGCCGGGTCGTGGGTGAAGTACAGATGCACGTCGCGCTCGCGCATGTCGTCGAGGAACGCGCGCTTCTCGTCGATCAGCAGCTCGGCATTGCGGTCGTAGCCCATGGTGATCGGCACGTGTACCCAGGGCCGGCCGGGGATCAGGTCCGCGCAGAAGACGACGCCCCCATGCGGGCGCCCATGCGAATCCGGCACGCCGACGATTTCTGCCAGCATCAGTCCCGGCGTGTGGCCGTCGCTGAAGTGGAAACGCACGGCATTGCCGAGCGTCCGCGAATACTCGCCGTCGACCAGCTCGAGCCGCCCGGTGGCCTGCAACAGCCCGGGAAGCGCGGGTATGAAGCTCGCGCGGTCGCGGTCGTGCGGGTCGAGCGCCCGTTCGAAATGGCGCTTGCCGACCACATACGCGGCGTTCGGGAACACGAGCGAGGGATCGGCATTGGCCGACCAGGCCGACAGCACGCCCCCGGCGTGGTCGAAGTGAAGGTGCGAAAGCACCACGACATCGATGTCCGCGGGCGAGAAGCCCGCATGCGCCAGCGACTCCAGCAGCACGTGGCGGTCCTCAACGACGCCGTAGCGTTCGCGCATCTTCGGGTCGAAGAACGCGCCGATGCCGGCTTCGAACAACACGGTCTTGCCCGCCAGCGGCGACGCCAGCAGCGCGCGGCAGGCAAGGTCGATGCGACCGTGCTCGTCGGGAGTCGCCCAGCGCGACCACAGCGCGCGCGGCGCATTGCCGAACATGGCACCGCCGTCGAGCTTCTGCCGGTTGCCTTCGATGGACCAGAGCTTCATGGCGATCTCCGCAGCGAACACCATTCGAACCCCTGCGGCACGCGCGGTCAAGGCGCGGCGCGCGAAAACGAACGCCGCGCCGGGCGTCGTCCGTTCGCGCCGCCGCCCGGGTCACGCACGAAGCCACCGGACGGAGACTTCGGATCGCTGCGTAGGCGCCCTGTCGGTTTGAGGGATTTGCAGGGGCCCCTGCCCCGCTTTACGCGGCTCTGCACGCGCTTATGCCGGCCGTCGCCGTGCGCAGCCGGCGTTCACTGCGCCCGACGCGCGGCGAGGCGGCGCGTTAACCGCCGCACGCCGGAATCCGCGCCGAGCCTGATAGCTGCGTAGCGAGCGCGTCGCCCCAATTCCACCGCGAAAGTGTTGCCCGCTGCGGCTCCATTGCGCCCACTGGGCGTCACTACCCGAAAACGACGCGCCCGACCTGATCATGGATGGATGGCTGAAAACATTCGACGCGAAATGTGGCTGCACCGCCTGTTCCTGGTGGGCGTGTGGCTGAAGGGATTGATGGGTGGCATCCAGACGATCGGAGGCTCGGTGCTGTTGCTGGTCGACAGCCACTGGATCACGGCCGCGGCGGTCTATATCACCCACCCGGAACTGGCCGAAGATCCGCACGACGCGCTGTCGTTGTTCCTGCGCCACTCCGCCACCAGTTTGGCGAGCGGCAGCAAGACATTCGCTGCCGTCTACCTGTTCGTGCACGGGCTGATAAAGCTGCTGCTGGTTGCCGGCCTGATGCGCCGCAAGCTCTGGTCCTACCCGGCGTCGCTGTGGGTGCTGGGCGCGTTCGTCGCCTACCAGCTGAATCGGTACGTCGCGACCCGATCCCCTTGGCTACTCATCCTGACCGCGATCGACGTGGCCGTCATCGCGCTTGTCTGGCACGAGTGGCGTCACCGCGTGAAGCACGGCTTTGAACCGGCCGTGGCCGCAACCCCGTAATTACTGGCCGGTCAACGCCTCGACCGCAGCCGCATGGAACGCCGCAGTCGAGCCGTGAACGGAGGACCGTTACGAGCGCGCGAGTCTGTCGACTCCGAGGACGCGCGGATGAACGACCCTTTCGACGGCGAAGCCAACGCGATCGAGGCGTCCAACGGATAAGCCGCGCGTCGCCTTATTGGAGCTGCAACTCTACCTGGCGCCGTCCGCGCCATCGCGTCGTCATCAAGGCGGTAACCAGTATTCCCAATAGCGCGCCGGAGATAACCGCGGACACGGTGTGCTTGTCCAGGCTGACGCGCGCGAACATCGTCAGCAGCATGATCGGCACCACCAGCAGGGCCAGCTTCCAGCCGTAGCGTCGCGAAACGAAATAGGCGCCGCTGGAAGCCAGCGAGGAATGGCCCGACGGCATGTTGAAGTTGGTGTCCTCCCAATGCATCGCGATCTGGCCCGCCGGCAGTGGCGGCCTCTCGCCAAGCCGCGTTCCATTGACACGCACATCGTTTAGCGAATGCTTCAAAAGGTGCGTCGCCAGCGTAGCCGTGACGGCGATCTTCGCAAGCTCGATCATCCCCTGCCTGTCGCCCAGCACGATGGGAAGCGTGCCCTGCAGCACCGGATTGATGTATCGCCCGTAGTCCTCCATGAAACGCGCCACGCGCGGCGCGCTCGATATTCCGCTGCGGCTGGCGTAGCTCGCCAGGTCGGTGGGATAGAAAGTGCTGGCGACGAACGCGACCAGGCCGAGCCACCAAAGGATTGTGACGAGCCGCGAACCGGGCCGTGCGGCGGGAGCGGTGTACATGCGCTTACCTGGAGTGACTGAAGAGATCGAGATGCGGGTCATACACGGCGCTTCGTGCTGCGAATGCGCCGAGCACGCTGTGAAAAATGTTCGCGTCGCCGAAATCGCCCTTCGCACGAAGATCGGCCGCCGATACTCGGTTCGATTGTTTGAAGGACGGCGACATCCAGACCATGAAAGGTATGGCTCGCTGCACGTCGGGCGCGATCGAATTGGGCGCGCCGTGCAGGTAGAAGCCGCGCTCGCCAAGTGATTCGCCGTGGTCCGATATGTAGATCATCGACGAGGAACTCGCCGGAACGGCAGCGAGAACCTTGACCGTTTCCGCGAGCACGTGATCGGTATAGACGATGGTGTTGTCGTAGGCGTTGACCAGCGACTGATGGCTGCAGGTACTCAGCTCCACCGATTGGCACACCGGCGCAAAGCGTGTGAACGCGGCGGGGTATTTCCGGTAGTACGTGGGGCCATGGCTTCCCGCGAGGTGCAGCACCACGAAGATGCGCTGCGAAGGCGAGCGGGCCAGAACTTCCTGCAACCCGTGCAGCAGCCCTTCGTCGTGCTCCAGGTCGCCGCAGGCCGCCCCCGTGCATGCCTTGCGGATGTCCTCCAGGCGTTGGCGGACACCTACCTTCAGCGGCGGCTCGCCCCAGTTGTTCGAGCGCCAGATGACTTCCACGCCGTGCCGCTGCAGATAATTCGGCAGGATTTCTTCCGTCACCCGCCCGGGGGCATCGCTACCCAGATGCGACAACATGCAGCGGATGGCCGCCGTGGTGTACGTGGCACAGGCCCGAGCGCCGGGGAGCGCGATAACGTCGGTTCCGGCGAGCTCGGCATCCGTGCTCCGACCGTAGCCATAAAGCGAATGATTCTGCGCGCGAGCCGACTCGCCGATCACCAGCACCACGATAGTCTTCAGTCGCGGCTCGACCGAAAAACGCAGCGGCGGCAGCAACGCCTGCGGGCGATTGGCGTCCGCGCGTTCCTGGAGAAAGCGACCTGTGTTGGCGACGTAGGACCACGGCAGCATCAGCCCGCCGAGTGTCTTCGCGTTCTTGTCGAACCACAGCCACGACGTCGATCCCGCGTAGACCATGACGCAACCCGTGACTGCCGTTATCGCCAGCAGGCGCAGTCGGCGCAGTCGGGAGGAATCGACTATTCGCGCCATGGCGACGAGGCACGCCGGAAGCGCGCCGAGGAGCAACACGTAGAGAAGGATCTGCGGATGCAACAGTTCGGTCGCTTCCTGGCGATCGGTCCCCAGGACATTGCCCATCATCGACTTGTCGAGCAGCACGTTGTACGTATTCATGAAGTACAGCGCGGTGGAATTGCCTACCAGCAGCGCGATGCAGACAACCTTGGTCGCACGGATCGAAAGCAGCGAAACCGACGTCAGCGCGAGCACCGTCACAACCACCTGCACGCCGGTCAGGAGCACCAGCACCCCGGACTTCGGCCACAAGTCCGCCGGGCTGTTGGCCAATGCGAACGAGTACAGCGGCACGCCGAACAGGACGATGTTCGCGAGGGCGAAGGCCCCTACGAAGGTCGGATAACGGCAAGTCACGGAACACAGACGCAACAGTCGATTCATGAACAGGGCAGCGTCGTGTTGCACAGCGCGTTTGCGAAGCAATTGCAGAGCACCATGCGCACCACCTTACGCGGCATCGCTTTCATCCTGCCTTCGGAGATCCGTCAACCACGGTTTCCGCCACGACTCGTCGAACCAGCGTTCAGGTGACTCAAGGCAGATGGGCTTGGGTGGGCCTCTTTCGCCGGCTTCGCGTGAAGCGGCTGGCCCCGTGCGATCGCGGCAAGGACCATGAAGGTGGTCCGCCCGACCTACCGGGCCGGCCGCGGTTGAAGTTCGACCACGGGGCCTGTGCCGAAGTGGGTGCACAGAACTCTCCCGCACCGCGCGAGAGTGTGACCAGAGCATTCTTCCGGTCGGCCCCACCTCCCCCTGCGTCCCCGACGCGAAGTCAGCGACCCATGGTCTCCAGGATTGCCACGGCCATGCGCTTCCTGGCCGGCGCCATGCGCCGCAGGTGCGCCAGGGCCTGTGCTTCGAATTCGTCCCCCGCGAAGTCGTCCACCAGCAGCGCGGGCGTACTGTCGAGTGGATCGAGTTCGCTCGGGCCGCGGCCGGTTGCGAGCCACTCGAACCCCGCACGGGTCTCGGTAGCGATGTGTATCAGGTGCTCCACGCTCGGCTTCGTGCCGTGGGGATGCTCCCACTGCGTGACGGCACTGCGCTTGATGCCGACACGCAGCGCCAGTTCTGTCTGCGAGAGACCGGCGCGGGTACGTGCTCGGCGGATGCGCTGGGGCAACGAGGTCATGGCGTGCTCGCTCGACGTCTCGTGATGGCGGTGACGGCAAATGCCGGGGTCGCGTTGTCCTTCGCGCGGCATCCGGCTGCCCGGACAGCGATTCTGTCGCCATGCTGTCCAGCAGCGCTTTCCATTCATCGGCCCGACCAGCAGCAAGGGCCGCCGGGCCCGGGGTAAGGACGGCTTGCGGACTCGCGCGGTTGCATTACAGCCGATTAGGGCGCGTCATTCGCGCGTGACGACAGCGGCGCGCAGGGGCGCCACCGCGCCGGCAGGACGCCGGCAAGCAGAGGGCAGACCCATGCTGCGCATCTCCCTGTTCGGTTCCATGGCCCTGGCCACGGACCATGGCAGCGCAGTCGAAGTGCCCGTAGCCGGGCGCAGCGCGAGCCTGCTCGCCTACCTTGCGCTGGGCCACGGCCGCAGCTTCAGCCGCTCCGAACTGTTGGCCAGCCTGTGGCCTGATCCCGGCGCGAGCGCGTCCACCGGGTCGTTCAACACCGCGCTTTGGCGGCTGCGTCGGCTGCTCGAAACGCCGCCGCTCGGCCACGCCGGCCTGATCACGAGCGATCGCGGCGCGATCGCGCTATGCCCGCAGGCCGACGTGTGGCTGGACGTGGCCGAGTTTGACCAGCTGGTGGCACCGCGACTCATGCGCGCGCCCGAGCGGCTGACGGACGAGGACATCGACGCCCTCGAGCGGGGGGTGCGCCTGTACAAGGCCGACCTGCTCATCGAGCTGACGGACGACTGGGCCCTGCGGGCGCGCGAACGCTATCGCCGCAACTTCCTCAATGCGCTGTATCGCCTGATGCAACTCGCCACCATTCGCCGTCAATACGCGGACGGCATCCTGCATGCGCAACGCATCCTCGACCACGACCCGTTGCGCGAGGATGTGCACCGCGACCTGATGCAGATGTTCGTCGCCAGCGGCCAGCGTGCTCTCGCATTGCGGCAGTTCGAACATTGCCGTGAGTTGCTTCGCCGCGAGCTGGCGATCCAGCCGATGCGCGAAACGCAGGCGCTGTACCGGCAGATCGCGGACAGCGCCGTCGGCTTGCACCGCGAAACGGCGTTCGCTGCCGGCCAACGCAGGCGGGCGAGCGATCTGGTGACACCGGAACTTCACGTCATCAACGTGCCCAACGGATCGCCGGGCAGCGAGATCGTGGCGCAGCCGCTCGACCTGCTCCACTGCGCGCGTGCGCACCTTGCGGCCGCCGACGCGCAACTTCAGTTGGGCCTCCAGCTGCTGGCATGACGCGCTTGCGCTGACGGTGTCGCATCCCGGCGCTCAGCCGCCCACAAGTCCGTCTCGGCCGCCGACCTGTTCGCGGCCGTAAGTCGCCTGGGCTGCCCCGTCCCGAGCCGGGTAGCACCGAGCGGGTGCGTGAGCCAACCGTCCCGCTCCGTAGCGCCACCCCGGGGCGCCCCACCCCGCACCTCGCCCTACGACCGCTCGCGCAGGTCGGGAAGACGCTGTGCGTGGCGCAAAGGGGGATCACGCCGGTCGAATCGACGTGTGATCCACGCGTGATCCAGCGGTGATTCGTCGGTGACGCACGCGGCGCAGGGTCGACCGCAGACGTAGCCGCCGGAGCTCGCAATGGCCCTGCTCGAAGACCGCACCGCCGTTTTCATCGTCCGCGTCTGGTGCGAGCGCGGCGACGGCGATGCCGCGGTCGCGGAATGGCGCGGCTCGGTCGAACACATCCAGAGCGGGCAACGCGCGTTCTTCCGAAACCTCGATGCAGTGCTGGAGTTCGTGCGTCCGCACCTGGAAGGCATCGGCATCGATGCCCAGCAGCGTTTCTGGGAGCGCATCTCGTCGGCGCTCGACGATCCGTTGGTCACTGCCCCGGTCGCAATTCCCATTCCCCCGGCGGACGCACGCGCAGCGCGCGACGTACCCGCCCCCTCTTCCGTCGTCCTGCAAGCCAGGAGTTCGTCATGACCCGCATCCGTGCCAATCGCGAATCGATCGACGATCGCTTCAGCGTGCTCGGGTTCACCATCAACGCCGACCAGCCGCTTTACGAAGTCGGGCTGGCGACCGATCCGGATCTGTTCAAGCCCGAGCAACGCGCGCGCCGCACCGCGGGCAACTTCTACGCGAGTCCGTTGCAGGGCACGCGGCCCCGCAGCGACGCGGTCTATCTGGTTCCGCCATCGGTGGTCGCGCGGTTCGTCGGCCAGCCGCGCCTCTACTTCGGCGTCGCCACCTATGCCGACAACGATCGCAGCAAGCCCACCAGCGTGCGTCGGCCCGATGCCGGGAACATGTACGTGAGCCTGCGCGGGCTGACCGAGCGCGGATTGCGCCGCGGCGTGCGCAACGGCAACGGCGCGAACGGCTCCGGGTACGGCACGCCTGCCTCGGCACCGACTTGGGGCGGTGATGCGCTGACCGATGCGGCACCCGCGTCAGCCGGACGCAACGGCGGCAGCGCCGGTTCGCCACCACCCTACAGCGACGGATACTCGGATGAGCTTT
>NZ_VTRV01000052.1 GCF_008274655.1 Cognatilysobacter lacus
ACGTGCGCACGCTGATCGTGAGCGGTCCGGGCGGGCTGCGGGCGCAGGCGCTGCGGGTCGCGGACCTCGCGAACGCGCGTGGTCTCACCGTCCGCATCGCCGGTCGCTGCGCAAGCGCATGCGCGCTCATGTGGGCAGCGGCGCACGTGCGCGAGATGACGTACGACTCGGGCCTCGGGCTCCACCGCAGCGGTCTGGACCCGGCGCTGGGGCTGCCCGATCAGGTGCGCACGACCGTCATGGCACGCAACGACCGCCAGACGGACGACGTGCTGCGTCGCGCGGGCTTCCCCGAGCGCGTTATCGCCACCGGCGCAGCCACGCCGGCCAGCTCGATGAGCTGGTTCAGCCCGTACGAACTCCGGACCGGCGGGGTGGCCTTCCAGCTGCTGGATACGTCGGGACACATCGCGTCGATCGATCAGCGTTCCGGACGGATCCTGCGCGGCGCGCTCGCGCACTGAGTCACTCGCCTTTCTATCCATCGCGATGAAGCGATATGATGGCGGCCTTCTTGCCAGCGGCCGCCCCATGGTCCCGATCAGCTTCGAGTTCTATCCGCCGAAGACGGCCGAGCAGCACGCACAGCTCGACCGGACGGTCGGCAAGCTGCGCGCCGAGAATCCGGAATACGTCAGCGTGACCTTCGGCGCGGGCGGCTCCACGCTCAGCCACACGCCCGAAACGATCCAGAAGCTGCGCGCAAGCGGCCTGGACTCGGCCCCGCACATCACCTGCATGGGCGGCTCCCGCGAGGAGATCCGCGGCCTGCTGAAGCTCTACCGCGCACTCGGCGCGAAGCGACTCGTCGCGCTGCGCGGCGACCTGCCGTCGGGCATGGTCAGCGCCGGCGAGCTGCGGTATGCCGACGAACTGGTGCAGTTCATCCGCGAGGAGACGGGCGACCATTTCCACGTCGAGGTCGCGGCGTACCCGGAAATGCATCCGCAGGCGCGCGACGCCCATGTCGACCTGCGCAATTTCGTGGGCAAGGTCCGCGCCGGCGCCAACGGAGCGATCACCCAGTATTTCTACAACGCGGACGCCTACTTCCGCTTCGTCGACGACGTGCGCCGCGCCGGCATCGACATCCCGATCGTGCCCGGCATCATGCCGATCCAGAACTTCAGCCAGATCCGCCGCTTTTCCGACCTGTGCGGCGCGGAAATCCCGCGCTGGGTGACGCAGCGGATGCTCGCGTACGGCGACGACGCCGACAGCGTGCGGGCGTTCGGCGCCGAAGTCGTCGCGCAGTTGTGCCGTCGCCTGGTCGAAGGCGGCGCACCGTCGCTGCACTTCTATACGTTGAATTTGTCGAAACCGACCATGAACGTTTTGGCCCAATTGCGCTGAAAACCGGCTTTTGTTGGCGACCGATTCAGTCTCGAGGCCTCGATCACACTTTTCCTTGACGAAGCGACGTCGAGCATTTCACGCACCGGTTCCCCGTAGGTGCGCGACATGAAAACCACTACTTCCCTGCTTACGTTCGCGCTCGGCCTCGGGCTGATGCTGCCCGCGTCCCAGGATGCACACGCGAGCCTGGGCGGCGTGCAGCACTGCCGCTCGGCGGATGGAACCAGCGTGTACACGGACAAGCCGTGCGCGTTCGTCGGGGCGGCTCCGGCATCGATGTCTTCAGACCTCAACATGCGGCTCGCCAGCGAGGCTTCGCGCGAGCCCGCCGCCTATTCGGACATGCCGGACTCGGACGCAACGCTTCCGCAACCGGCCGCAACGCGACGTTCGCTGGCATCGGGCTGCGCGCGATCGCCCACGCAGCTTGCGATGGACATCGAGGGCTCCCTCGCACTCGGCGACGTCAATCGCCTCGCCGAGAGCTGGCAGTGGGCCGGCATGACGCAGGCGCAGGCGCTGCCCGTCATGAAGCGACTGGAACAGCTGTCGCGTGCGCGCGTCCAGGGCGCGCACTACTACGACGCGCAGATGGGAATGGGGCTGCAGTTGGCGTCGGCCGGCAACGCGGCGGACGAAGGGCGCGCCGGCATCCTGCAGGTCAGCCTCGGCGGTGACACGCGATCGCGGTCGCTTGAACTGAACGTCGAGCGCTACGCGGGGTGCTATTTCGTGCACTTCTGACGCGTCGGAGGCGACGCGGGGCCGGCGGCGGCTTACCCTTCGGCACATGCCGCGTCGACTGCTGCTTGCACCCCTGCTGTTGTTCCTCGCCATGCCGCGCCTCGCGCCCGCGCAGGTGCGCCGCTGCGCAATGGCCGACGGCAGCACCGTGTTCACTGACCAGCGCTGCGACGTGATCGGCGCGGTCGAGCGCGCGGCGCCTGCGAACGCCGCTGCCGCGGCGCCACAGCTGCGCAGCTATCGCCCCGGCTGCCCCCGCACGCTGCGCGACCTGGCCTACGAGGTCTCGTCGTCGGTGGAAGCGCACGACGTGAATCGACTCGCGAGCGTCTACCTGTGGAACGGTATGGGCACCCGGGAGGGCTACAAGCTGATGGATCGGCTGCAGGCGGTGGTGGATCGCCCGCTCGTGGACATCCAGGCGGTCTGGCCGGGCGCGAGCGACGATCCCTACCCGGCAGCGGCACCCGCGGGCCCTCCCGTCGCGCTGCGGCTGGAGCAGACGTCGAGCCACGGCAGCACGCCGATGCACGCGGTGTTCGGGCTTCGCAAGCATCTCGATTGCTGGTGGATCGTCGAAGGCGGCGCGCCGCGTGCGCCCAGGCCTGCTCCAGCGGCGCCGGCGATCCCCACACAGGCGTCACCGCCCGCGGCGGTGCCTCCGCCCGCCGACTGACGGCCCGAAGCCACCGCATGGGACAATGCGCGCTTCAACCTTCCGGACGTCGCGCATGCACTACCCCGAATGGATCTGGCACAACGGCTCGATCAAACCCTGGGCCGAGGCCACCACCCATGTCATGTCGCATGCGCTTCACTACGGCTCGTCGGTGTTCGAAGGCATCCGCTGCTACGAGACGCCCAACGGCCCGGCCATCTTCCGCCTGACCGACCACAACCGCCGCCTGTTCGCTTCGGCACGCATCTACGACATGGTGCTGCCCTACTCGCTCGAGGAGATCAACGCGGCGTGCCGCGAAGTCATCCTGCGCAATGGCCTGACGCGCGCCTACCTGCGCCCGCTCGCCTATCGCGGCCTCGGTGGGTTCGGGCTGTCGGCCGAGACGCCGATCGACGTGTCGGTGGCCTCGTGGTTCATGGGTCCGTACCTCGGCGAAGGCGTGCTCGAGCAGGGCATCGACGCCTGCGTGTCCAGCTGGCAGCGTTTTGCGCCTAATACGATTCCCGCGGGTGCCAAGGCCGGCGGCAATTACCTGTCCGGCCAGCTGATCGCGCGCGAGGCGCGCCGGCTCGGCTTCGGCGAGGGCATCGCGCTGGCTTCCACCGGCCTGCTGAGCGAAGGCGCCGGGGAGAACCTGTTCCTCGTCTTCGAGGGCGCGCTGCACACCACCCCGATCAGCGCTGCCCTGCTCAACGGCATCACACGCAACACGATCATCTCGCTCGCCCGCGACGCCGGGATCCCGGTGGTCGAGCGCGACCTGCCGCGCGAATACCTGTACCTGTGCGACGAGCTCTTCATGTGCGGCACGGCCGCTGAAATCACTCCGATCCGTTCGGTGGACGGCCGCCAGGTCGGTGCCGGCAAGCCGGGCCCGGTGACGCGTCGCATCCAGGAACTGTTCTTCGGCCTGTTCGAAGGCGGCACGCCGGATCGCTACGGTTGGCTGGAGCCGCTCGAGGGTTGAGCCGACGTCGCGATACCAGGCATTGGAAAGGCCGACGCAATGCGTCGGCTTTTTTCTTGACCGGACGGATTGCAGCGCGCGACCTGGCGAGCTGCGGCGCAGCGTGTGGAGCGTCGCCTGCGGGCGAGCTCAGCGGACGCTGCAGGCAAGCGGTGGGTTCCACGCGGCTTCGGCGAACAGACGCATGCGTTTTCGCCGACGCACTCCAATCGCCGTTCGCGCCGCCGCCAGCAACCATCGACGTGTCAACGCGTCCCGCTGCAGCGCTTCAACCAAACGTCAGGGTCGCGACGACGCCGCGCACTGCACCCGGCGCCACGCGCACATCCCATCCGTACAGCTCGCACAGTCGCCGAACGATCGACAGGCCGATGCCGCCACCCTGCGAGTGACCCGCATGCGTGCCGCGATAACCCCGCTCGAACAGCCGCGCGGCATCCTCGGGGCTCAGGCCCGGACCGGAGTCGACCACCTCGACCGACTGCGGCAACAGCCGCACCACGACCTCGCCCTCCAGCGTGTACTTGACGGCGTTTCCGATCAGGTTGTTGAGCGCGACGGTCACCGCCGCCTCCGATGCATCCACCATCAGCCCGGCATTCCCCTCGACACGAAGTGCCACCGGCTTGCCGCCCAGCTGCGCGCGATGCGCATCGAGCAACTGCTCGGCCACGCGGGCGACATCGGTGGTGCCCTGCCCCCGCTCGTTGCGCGACAGCAACAACAGTGCGCTGATGAGGTCGGTGCACTGCTGCTCAGCTCGCTGGATGCGCATCAGGCGACTACGCGTCTTCTCGTCCAGATCCGATTTCGCCAGCAGCAGTTCGATCGCGCCGCGGATGACCGCCAGTGGCGTACGCAGCTCATGGCTGACGTCGGCGTTGAACTCCCGGTCGCGCTGGACCACCTCGGTCAGGCGTGCGCTGTAATCGTCCAGCGCCGCGGCCAGCTGCCCCACTTCGTCGTCGGCGAAGTCATTTGCCAGCGGCCCCGTGAGGCCGCTGCGCGAGCGCTTCAGCCGCTGGGCGAGCTCCAGTACCGGGCTCATCACGCGGGACGCGGACCACCAGCCGACGAGCAGCGAAAGGGCGGTGAACAGGATCACGACCACCGTCAGCTGTTCATTGAAGCGCTGCTTGGCGCGTTCGGATTGCGTGGTGTCGTAGGCGATGAAGAACCACGCCTTCTGCGTACGCCGCACCGCCAGCTTGTAGTGGAACGCGGTGCCGTCGGGATTCTTTCCGCCGAGCCCGTAGATCCCGTCGCTGAGCGATGCCCACTCCGGGAATTCCGTGCGGAGTCTTGCGCCGTTCGGCGCGAATACGAAGCCGCGTACCTGCTCGATGGGCGTGGAGGGATGCTTCGCAGGATCCGCGTAATAGCGACGAGCCAGCTCGTCGATATTGCGATTCAACACGTCGGACACGAGGGTGTCCTCGACGCGGTCGCGCACCTTGTTGGTCGCCACGACCATCAGCAACGTCAGGCTGAAGCCCAACAGCACGAAGCCGAGGATTATTCGGCTTCGCAATCGCCGGCGATAACGGGTTCGGGTGCGGGCGCGCGGTCGCGCGGACGGGCTGACGTCGGCCATCGTCGATGAGGTCGGGCGGAAGCGGCCAGTCTAGGCGGTCGCGCCGGCCGCAACGAGGCCGGCGCGATGCGTCCGGATCAGACGGTCATGCCTTCGGGCGCGGCGATGCGGTAACCGATGCCGTGCCGGGTCTGGATCAGAGGGTTGCCGAACGGCTTGTCGACGACGGCGCGCAGCCCGTGGATGTGCACGCGCAGCGAGTCGGAGTCCGGAAGCTCCTCGCCCCACACCCGCGTTTCGAGTTCCTGCCGCGTGACGACCGCCGGTGCCGCTTCCATCAGCGCCTGCAGGATCTTCAGCGCGGTCGGGTTGAGCTGCAGCAGCTTTCCGCCGCGGCGAACCTCGAGGGTGTCGAGGTTGTATTCGAGGTCGGCAACGTTGAGCACGCGCGTCTGCACGCCGCGGCCCCGGCGCGAAAGCGCCGCCAGGCGTACTTCGACTTCCTGCAGCGCGAACGGCTTGATCAGGTAATCGTCCGCGCCGGAATCGAAGCCGGCGAGCTTGTTGTCGAGGCTGTCGCGCGCGGTGAGCATCAGCACCGGCGTCTGCTTGCGCGCTTCGTTGCGCAGCTTGCGGCAGACCTCCAGGCCATCGAGGCCCGGCAGGTTGAGGTCGAGCACGATGGCGTCGAAGTCGTGCACCACCGCGAGGTGGAGCCCGGTGATGCCGTCGGCGGCGAAGTCGACGGTGTGGCCGCGGTCTTCGAGGAAATCGCCCAGGTTGGCGGCGATATCGGGGTTGTCCTCGATGACGAGAATTCGCATGGATGTTTCCTGGGGCTGGAGCCGGCTGCCGCCCACCGTCGCCGTCGAAGACGCGTGGGAGGAGCGGGGATCATGGGTGCGCATATGCATTTCTCGATTGTGTCAGACGGCTGTTCATGCACCGTGTTGACATCCGACCAACGGCACCAAAAAAAGTGCCCGGACACGAGTGCCCGGGCAAAAAGTGTTACCCCGATTACCGCGGCCCGCCGAGGAGCCACCCCGGGATGAGCTGCGGAACGGGCACGCTACGCTGGAAACCCTTAAACGATGGTTAAGGACTGAGCGGCTTTTTCGTTAACGTTCCGTTATTTCTTTCGCCGACCCCGAACTGCCTTAACGGGCGTGCATCCTCCTGCAACAAAGCGGACGATTTCGCCCGCAATGTCCTTTTTGGACGCAGTTTCGATGCCCTCGAGGCCGGGGGAGGCATTCACCTCCAGCACGAGCGGACCCCGGTCCGAACGGATCAGGTCGACGCCCGCAACCCCCAGCCCCAGCACCCGTGTCGCCCGGATCGCGACCTCGCACTCGTCGGCGCTCGGCTTCACCCCGACGGCCGTGCCGCCCCGGTGCAGGTTCGAGCGGAACTCGCCTGCGGGCGCCTGGCGACGCATCGCCGCGATCACCCGGTCGCCAACCACGAAGCAGCGCACGTCGGCGCCTTTCGCCTCCGCGATGAACTCCTGCACGATGAAGTTGGCGTACAGCCCGCGCAGCGCTTCGATGATGCCGCGCGACGCGGAGGGCTTCTCGGCGAGGATCACGCCCGTGCCCTGCGAACTCTCGGTGAGCTTGATGACGTGCGGCGACGCGCCGAGCAGGCGCAGCAGGTCTCCGGTGTCATCCGGGTTGTCGCCGAACACGGTGATCGGCATGTGGATCCCTTCGGCCGCGAGCAACTGGTGCGCGCGCAGCTTGTCCCGGGCGCGAAGGATGGCGTCGGACGGATTCGGCGTGCAGGTGCCCATGAGCTCGAACTGGCGCAGCACGGCGGTGCCGTAGCGCGTCACCGACGCTCCGATGCGCGGGATGACCGCATCCACTCCGGTGAGCGGGCGCCCCTTGTAGTGCATCGCGAAGTCGCCGCAGGCGATGCGCATGTAGCAGCGCAGCGGGTCGAGCACGCGCGCGGTATGGCCCTGCTCGCGCGCCGCCTCGACAAGCCGTCGCGTGGAGTAGAGCGAGGTGTTGCGCGACAGGATCGCGAGCTTCATGGAGGGCTCGTTGAGTTCGCCGGCCGGCGGTGCGCGCGGCCATGCAGGAAGGATCGTGCCGGATCGACGGTGAAGAGTCCGGACAGCGCCGTGCGTCCGACCAGCATCGCAAAGCGCATGCCACGACGATCGCTGAGGTTGATCTCCGCCATGCACTCCTCGCCCGCCAGCCGGAGGCGCGTTCGCAGGAACACGCGCAAGGTGCGATGACCGCCGGAGTCGACGACTTCGCGCTCGTCGTGCACGGGCGCCTGCAGTTGGACCACGCGGTTCGCGCCGGTATCCAGGCGGAATGCGACCCAGGGTGCGCCGCCTTCCGTTATGCGCCACTGCGCGTCGACGTGCAGCGCCGACGACCGTGCGCCCGTATCGATCTTGGCGCGCAGCGCGGACAGGTCGAGGTCGGGCAACGCGATCCATTCGCGCCAGCCGACGATGGTGCGAGGCAAGGTCGGGCTCAACTGGAAATCCCCGGGGCGCAAAAAGAAAAACGGCGACCAGTGTGGCGGGTCGCCGTTTGGATCATGTGGAGCGGGTGATGGGAATCGAACCCACGCTAGCAGCTTGGGAAGCTGCAGTTCTACCATTGAACTACACCCGCCGGCCCCGCAGTCTAGGCCGCGCGCGACCCGGTTGGCAACGCGCGCGGCGGTCGATCAGAAGCCGCTACCGACGGTGAGATAAACGGTCGCGTCGTTGCCGCCCTTCTGCATCTGCGTGAGGCTTGCACCGACGTCCGCATTCAGGCCGTACACCTTGGTGCGCGCGCCGAACTGCAGCGTGGCGTAGGTGTCGTCGAACTGGACGCCGGGTACCGCGTAGTCACCCGTGGTCGACAGCGACTGCGAACGCGCAAAGGCCTCGTCGGCCTGGTTCTGGAACTCGCGGTCGACGGTGAGGCGTGCATACGGGCTGACCGCGCCGCCATCGACGTGCGCCTGCCAGCCGACCTTGCCGATCAGCGAGTCGAACGACTGGTCGGGATAAGCGAGCGAGGTCGACAGCGTGGCCTGGTCTTCGGCGAAGCCGTCGACCTTGATGCGCTGCGACAGCACGCCGATCACCGGGCCGTGCTTGAACGCGCCGGCGCCGAACTCCCAGCCGCCTTCGGCGCCGAGCGTGAGCACGTTGCCGCTGGTGTCGCCGTGGTGGATCCGCTCGGCGCGGCCGAGCTCGACGCGGCGGTCGAGGTTGTAATTGGTGCGGCTGTAGCTCAGCTGGCCGTCGACCCACGCCGCGCCGCTGCGCCAGCCCATGTAGCCGCCGAGGGTCGCGTCGCGCTGGTCGAACGAACCGGTGCGCTTGCCCCAGTCGAACGAGCTGCGACCGAACCCGGCGAAACCGCCGTAGACGAGGCTGCCGGACTTCCAGTCGACGCCGGCGGTCAGCGACGGGCCCGCGCCGTCATACATGTCGCCATTGCCGTAACGCTGGAAATCGCCGCGGGCGTTCGCCCACCAGCGCATGCCCTCGCCATCGGCCATCGAACGGGCCATCGCTTCGCCACCGACGACCTCGGCGCGGGCACGGTTGATCACCGACGTGGTGTGCGTCAGCAGCTGGACCTGGCGCGGCGCCTCGAGGATCGAGATCGCGTAGTCGCCCAGGATTTCGTGACCCGCCAGCGACGGATGCACGCCGTCGGCGAACAGGTACGTGTAAGGCGCGCTCGGGTTCACGTAGGTGGTCGGATTGCAGGTCAGCGAGGACGCGGTGATCTGCGGCTGGCAGGCCGTGCCGGTGACGTTGGTGATGCCGAACTGCGACGGATTGGCGATCACTTCGTTGAGCAGGTGGAACGTATCGAGCGGGATGACGCGCACGCCGGCCGACGCGAGGCCGCCGAACAGTGCGTTGTTGTAGCTGTTGGACAGCGCGCTCGACTGCGCGACGACTGCCGGGCCCTGGGCACGCGACGCCGGGGTCGCGCCGAGGTCGGGAAGCGTCGGCACGATGATGTAGCGCGCGCCGGCAGCGGTGAGCTGCTTGACGATGCCGATCTCGCTGGTCACCGCGCCCGCGACGATCGCGTTGGCCGTGGTCGGCGTGGCCGCGAACAGGTCGTTCGCGCCGCCCCACACCGTATACAACGCGTTGGAATCAGCGCGGCCGCCGTTGTTGGCGAGGTAGGCATTGACCTGCGTCTGCAGCGACGGCACCGCGCCGAACGGGCTCGGGTTGGTCACGCCGACGCGTGCGCCGCCGACCGCGAAGTCGGTACCGGCCGGGTTCTGCACGGTGCTGTTGGCGCCGTAGTACGGGTTGGCCGAGGTGCCGTAGAAGTCGGCCAGGTACTCGGCCCAGATCAGGCCCGGGTTGGTGGTGAAGCGGCCCGCGATCGCGGCCGACGGGCCGGCGGCCTGGATCAGGGCCGGGCGGAATGCGCCGGTGTCGGTGAGCGAATCGCCGAAGAAGATGGTCTGGGAATAGGTCTGGGCGAAGGCGGGCATCGCGGCGAGCGCGAGCGCGGCAGCCAGCGCGGTACGGACAGGTTTCATGCGTTGCGTCCTTGAAAACGTTGGGAAACCGCCGGCGTACGCGGGCGGATGGCGGCATCGAACCACGTGAAGGACTCGTTAGCAAGCGGCATCCGGCACGGTCCGGCAACCCGGCAGCCCCTTCAGGCTGAAGGCGTCAGCAGCGACAATGCCGGCCATGGAACCCATGCTCCGACTGCTGCTCAACGGCGAGCCCCGCGCCCTTCCCGCCGGCGCCGACGTCCTCACCCTCCTGCAGGCGGAGGGGCTGGCCACGCGCCGGGTCGCGGTCGAGGTCAACGGCGAGATCATTCCGCGCAGCCGGCATGCCGGCCACGGCCTCGCCGAGGGCGACCGGGTCGAGATCGTGCACGCGCTCGGGGGTGGCTGAGGTGGCGTCGCCCCGGAACCGGCTGCACGCCTCGCAGGCGGGCGGCGCGACGATGCGATAATCGCCTGATGACCGATTTCGCATCGACCGATCCGCTCGTCATAGCGGGCACCTCCTATTCATCGCGCCTGCTTACCGGCACGGGCAAGTTCGCCGACCTCGAGCAGACGCGCCTTGCGACCGAAGCGGCGGGGGCGCAGATCGTCACAGTCGCGATCCGCCGCACCAACATCGGCCAGAACCCCGGCGAGCCCAACCTGCTCGACGCCCTGCCGCCCGACCGCTACACGATCCTTCCGAACACCGCCGGTTGTTACACCGCCGACGACGCCGTACGCACCTGCCGGCTCGCGCGCGAACTGCTGGACGGCCACACGCTCGTGAAGCTCGAGGTCCTTGGCGACCAGCGCACGCTTTACCCGGACGTGGTCGCCACGCTCGCCGCGGCGGAGACGCTCGTCCGCGACGGCTTCCACGTGATGGTCTACACCTCCGATGACCCCATCCTGGCCAAACGCCTGGAAGAAATCGGCTGCGTGGCGGTGATGCCGCTGGCCGCGCCGATCGGTTCGGGCCTGGGCATCCAGAACCGCTACAACCTGATCGAGATCATCGAGAACGCGAAGGTCCCGATCATCGTCGACGCCGGCGTTGGCACCGCATCCGATGCGAGCATCGCGATGGAACTCGGCTGCGACGGGGTGCTGATGAACACCGCGATCGCCGGGGCGAAGGACCCCGTGCTGATGGCGCATGCGATGAAGCTCGCCGTCGAGGCCGGCCGCGCCGCCTTCAAGGCGGGCCGCATTCCGCGCAAGCGCTTCGCGAGCGCGTCCTCGCCCGTGGACGGGCTCATCGGCTGATGGCGGACCCGCACGTTCCGCAGGCCAAGCCCTTCACCATCGAGGAAGGCAATCGCAGGATCCGCAGCTTCGTGCTGCGACAGGGCCGCTTCACCGACGCGCAGCAACGCGCCTTCGACGAACTGTGGCCGCGCTACGGGCTCGAGTACACCGGCACCCCGCGCGATTTCGACGCCGCGTTCGGTCGCACCGCACCGCGCATCCTCGAAGTCGGATTCGGCAACGGCGAGGCGCTGCGGTACGCGACCCAGCAGGACCCGGCGCGCGACTACATCGGCATCGAGGTGCATGCGCCGGGCGTGGGCCGGCTTCTCAATGCGCTGGCGTCGGACGACGCGCAAAACGTGAAGCTCTACCACCACGACGCCGTCGAGGTGCTGGAAAACGAGATCGCCGACGCGTCGCTGCAGGAAGTGCGTATCTACTTCCCGGATCCGTGGCACAAGAAGCGCCACAACAAGCGTCGCCTCGTGCAGCCCGGGATCGCCGGCCTGCTGGTTCGCAAGCTCGCGCCGGGCGGTCTGCTGCACCTGGCGACCGACTGGCAGGACTATGCCGAGCACATGTGGGACGTGCTCGACGCGACTCCCGGCATCCGTAACCGCGCCGGCCCGCGCGGCCATCTTCCACGCCCCGCGTGGCGCCCCGAGACGCACTTCGAAGCGCGTGGCCTGAAACTCGGCCACGGCGTCTGGGATCTCCTGTACGACCGCGTGGAATGACGCAGGCCCTCGCCCTCGCCCGCGCCTGCCCCGCTCACCGCGCATTCCGCGCGCGTGCCGCCTGAGCGATGGACGACACCGCGCTTCCGCTGACGCAGGACATGGTGGTGGTGCTGGCGATCGCCGGCTTCACCATGGTGATGTTCCTCTTCGAGCGCGTGCGCGCCGACGTCGTCGCGCTGGTGGTGCTGGTGCTGCTCGGACTGACCGGGCTCGTGGATCCTGACGCGCTGTTCGGCGGCTTCTCCGGTAACGCCGTGATCTGCGTGATGTCCACGATGATCCTCGGCGCGGGCCTCGATCGAACCGGCGCGTTGAATCGGCTCGCCGGCTGGCTACTGCGCAGGGCGCATGGCGACGAGCGCCGCTTGCTGCTGCTCGCCACCGCAGCGGCCGGCGTCAATTCGCCGCTCATGCAGAACCCGTCGATCATGGCGCTGTACATGCCCGTCGCGGCGCGCCTGTCATCGCGCACCGGCCTGCCGCTGTCGCGCTTCCTGCTTCCGATCGCGGCGGCCATCGTGATGGGCGGCGGCCTGACGATGGTCGGCAACACGCCGCTGATCCTGCTCAACGACCTGCTGCTGGCGGCGAACGCGAACCTGCCGTCGGGCGCCGGCAGCCTGAAGCCGCTGCGCATGTTCGCGCCGATGCCGATCGGCTTCGCGCTGCTCGGCTCGTCGCTCGCCTACTTCTATTTCTATGGCTACAAGCGCCTGCCGGATTCCGAAGGCAAAGGCGCGACGCCCGGCCGCACCCAGAGCTACTTCGCGCAGGCGTATGGCATCGACGGCGACGTCTACGAGCTCGATGTCGATCCGGAGAGCCGCGTCGCCGGGCTCACGGTGGCGGAAGCTGAAGCGCTGCCTGGGGCGCCTTCGTTGCTCGCGCTCAAGAACGGTGACGACGTCCGCGTCGCGCCGCCCGCCGACTCGCGCATCGCCGCCGGCAGCGCACTGGGCGTGATGGGCTCGGAGCAGGCCGTCCGCGATTTCGCGCAACTGCAGTTCCTGCGCGTAGGCGGGCGGTTGCGCGCATTCGCCGACATCTTCAATCCGGCGCGATCGGGCATTTCGGAAGCCGTGGTACCCGCCACTTCACGCTACATCGGACGCACCGCGGCCGAGCTTCAATTGCGCCGGCGCTACGGCCTGAGCCTTCTGGCGATCAATCGCGACAAGGACGTCATCCGCGAGGACGTCCGCAACGTCGGCCTTCGCGCCGGCGACATGCTGGTGCTGCACAGCCTGTGGTCCGAGCTGGCGGCGGTGAACCGCGAGCGCGACCTGGTCATCGTCACCGACTATCCCAAGGCCAAGCAGCGACCGCACAAGCTGAAGGCGGCGCTGGTGATCTTCGCGGTGACCATGATGCTGGCGCTCTCGTCGCGCCTGCCCGTGTCGATCGCGCTGATGGCGGGCGTGGTCGGAATGCTGCTGGCCGGAGTGATCGACATCGACGAGGCCTATGCATCGATCAGCTGGAAGACGGTGTTCCTGATGGCCTGCCTGATTCCCCTGGGTTGGGCCATGGATTCCAGCGGCGCGGCGGCGTGGCTCGCGGGGCACGCGATCGCGATGGTGCCGCACTGGATGCCGAACTGGCTGATCCAGCTGGCCATCGCATGCGGCACGGCGGCGTTCTCGATCGCGATCGGCAACGTCGGCGCCACGATCGTGGTGGTGCCGCTGGCGATCAACCTCGCCCTCGCGTCCGGCGGCAACCCGACCGCGTTCGCGCTCATCGTTGCCGTGTCGGCGTCCAACAACTTCATGACGCCGTCCAACGCGATCATTTCGATGATTACGGGCCCCGGCGGTTACACCTCGCGCGACCTGTGGCGGATCGGCGGGCCGCTGGCGCTGGTCTATGCGCTGGTGACGGTGGCCATCGTCAACCTGATGTTCTGAGCGCGCCGCGACCGTTCGTCGGGAACGCGCCGCGCGATGTCGAAATCGGCCCCGCCCATCCGTCGTATCCCATGAAGGCGCGGCATCCGGCCCGCCGCGGGGAGACAACCATGCGTGTGCTCGTCATCGTGAAGGCCACCGCCGCCTCCGAAGCCGGGGTGATGCCTGGCACCGAACTCATCGAGGCGATGGACCGGTTCAACCAGGAACTCCTGCAGGCCGGCGTGCTGCTGGCGGCCGAGGGGCTCAAGCCGTCGTCGAGCGGTTCGCGGGTGCGCTTCTCGGGAACGTCGCGCAGTGTCGTGGATGGCCCGTTCGCGGAGGCGCATGAACTGGTCGCGGGCTTCTGGCTCTGGCAGGTGCGCTCGATGGACGAAGCAATCGAGTGGGCACGCCGCTGCCCGAATCCGCATGCCGACGGCGGCGAACTGGAAATCCGCCCGGTCTTCGAAGCGGACGATTTCGCCGATGCGATGACACCCGCGCAGCGCGAAAGCGAAGCCCGCAAGCGCGCACAGCTTGCAGACAACTGATATCCCCCACAACAGACACAGGATGACGACATGCAACTGGTGGCCTACCTCGCGTTCGACGGCAACTGCCGCGAAGCGTTCAACTTTTACCGCGACGCCCTCGGCGGCGACATCGTCTACGTGACCACCGTGGGCGAATCGCCCATGTGCCCGGACGCACCGCCCGAAGCGCGCGATCGCATCATGCACATCCACCTGCAGAACGGCGCGGCGGCACTGATGGGCGCTGACATCCAGCTCGGCGGCGGACAGGACACGGCGGCCGGCACCTGCGTCAACGTGATGGTCGACACCGCCGAGGAGGCCGAGGCGATCTGGGCGAAGCTGGCGGTCGGCGCCGACGTGCGCATGCCGCTGGCGCAGACGTTCTGGTCGGCGCGCTTCGGCATGCTCACCGATCGCTTCGGCAAGCCGTGGATGATCAACTGCCATCCCGCCGAGGCCTGAGGCGTCCGTGATGCCGCACAAACTCTTCGTGAGCCTGCCCATCGCCGACGTTGCGCGGAGCCAGAAATTCTTCGCCGCGCTCGGCCTGGCGTTCAATCCCCGGTTCACCGGCGCAAATGCCGTGTGCCTCGCCCTCAATGAACAGGTCGAGGTGATGCTGGTGGCGCGCGACTTCTACCAGACGCTGACGCCGAAGCCGGTGGGCGATCCGCAGGCGTGGTCGCAGGCGCTGCTGGCGCTGTGCTTCGATTCGCGCGAGCAGGTCGATGCGGTGCACGGCGCCGCGCTCGCAGCCGGCGCGACGAACGGTGGCGACACGGACGACTACGGCTTCATGTACCAGAAGGGGTTCAACGACCTCGACGGCCATCAATGGGCTGTGACCTGGATGGACGAATCGCAGATGCCGGCACCCGACGCCTGATCGCATGAGGCCTGATGTGTCCCGCCCGCTGGAAACGGTGTGGCGAATGGAATCGCCGCGCCTGGTCGCCCGCGTCGCCCGGATGACGGGCGATGTCGGGATCGCGGAGGAGCTCGTGCAGGACGTGCTGGTGCAGGCGCTGCAGCGCTGGCCCTTGGACGGCGTTCCGAAAAACGCGGCCGCGTGGTTGATGACCGCCGCCCGGCATCGCGCGATCGACCACCTTCGCCAGCGTGCGCTGCACGGTGAGCGCCAGCGCGAGTTCGCGGTCGAAATCGAGTTGCAGGACGCATCGCTCGACGGAGGGCCGGAGATGCAGGCGGACGACGACATCGGGGACGACCTGCTTCGGCTGGTCTTCGTGGCGTGCCATCCCGTGTTGCCGGTCGATGCGCGCGTGGCGCTGACCCTGCGCCTGCTTGGTGGGCTCAGCGTTGCGGAGATCGCACGCGCATTCCTGACCCGCGAAGCGACGATCTCGCAACGCATCGTGCGTGCCAAGCAGACGCTGCGCGACGCCCGGGTGCCCTTCGAAGTCCCCCGTCGAGATGCGTTTGGCGAGCGGCTCGACGCGGTCCTGCAGGTGATCTACCTCGTCTTCAACGAAGGCTACGCGGCGACGGCGGGTGAGGATCTCGTGCGCCCCGCGCTGTGCGAGGACGCGATGCGGCTCGGTCGCGTGCTTGCGGGGCTGATGCCTCGGGAGGCCGAAGTGCATGGCCTGGTCGCGCTGATGGAGTTGCAGGCGTCGCGCCTGCACGCACGAACCGATGCCGCCGGCGAAGCGATCCTGCTCACGCAGCAGGACCGTCGCCGCTGGGACAGGTCCCTGATCCTGCACGGGTTGGCGGCGCTCGACCGTTCGATCGCGCTCGGCGGCGAGTCGGGCGCGTACACGCTGCAGGCGGCGATCGCCGCCTGCCACGCACGCGCGGCCAGCGCCGACGCGACGGACTGGGCGCGCATCGCCCTACTCTATGCGCGCCTGTCCGAGCTGACGGGCTCACCGGTCGTCGAACTCAACCGCGCAGTCGCCGAGTCCATGGCGTCCGGGCCCGCCGTCGCGCTGGAGCGTGTCGACCGGCTGGTGCGCGAGGACTCGCTGGATGGCTACGCATTGCTGCCCGCCGTGCGCGGTGACCTGCTCGATCGCCTCGGGCGCCCGGACGAGGCGCGACGGGACTTCGAGCGCGCCGCATCCCTGTCGCGAAATGCGCGGGAGCAACGCGTGCTGCTCGGCCGCGCGGCGCGGTGCGTGGCGACGTGACAACGACGACTGCGGCGGGCAGCATGGCCGTCTCTCCCGACCCGGCGTCCCCATGCAGTTCATGTTGCTCGTTTACATCGACGATGCGCGCCTGGCCGAACTGCCGGACGGCGAATTCGATCGGCACATGCGCGAGTGCCTGGTGAGCGCCGACGCGCTGCGCGCCGAAGGCCGACTGCTCGACTCGCAGCAGCTGGAGCCACCGTCGACCGCACGCGCCGTGCGTCATCGCGACGGCGCGGTGCGCATCAGCGACGGGCCGTTCGCGGAGACCAAGGAATTCCTCGCCGGCTTCAACCTGATCGAGGCGGCGGACCTCGACGAAGCCGTGGGCATCGCCGAGGCGATGCCGTGGACGCGCTACGGCGCGATCGAGGTTCGTGCCGTGCGCGACATTGACGCCGTGCGGCGGCGCGTCGGGGCCGGTGCGTCGGAGACGTGAGCGATCCGCTCCACGCACACGCGATCACGCCAGTCGCACCTGCCCCTCTTCGACGCGGACCGCAACGCGACGCAGCGATTCGCCCCGGCACGGCCCAGCGACGCATTCGCCTGATGGCAGGTCGAACGACGCGCCGTGCGCGGCGCACACCAGCCGCCCCTCGCGGCTGAGCAGGAACTTCCCGGGCGACCAGTCGAGCCGGCGGCCTGCATGCGGGCACACGTTGAGGAAGACCTCGACCCGTTCCCCGGCGCGCACGACGATCAGCGACTCGGCCTCGCCGTCGATCGACGCCTCCACTTCCACCGGCTGCATCTCCGGCAGCGCGTCCACTCGGGCGAGCACATCGTTCATCGGATTAACGCTTCCCTCACACGACGGCAGGAGCGTCGCCGGATACTCCAACGCTCGCAGGCCATACAGTTTCTCATGCGACCCAACTTCCTGTTCCGCGTCATCGACCTCTCCTCGCGCTTCGAGCGTCCGCTGCGCGGCGCCGCGCGCGCCGTGCTGGAACCGCGGAAGCCGCGGCACCGCGTGCTTCGCGTGCTGCTGGCGGTAACGGGCCTGGCACTGCTGGGCGTGTTCATCGTCGCCGCGATCACGGATCGGATCGACGGCCAATTGGCTCGGAAGTACGGTCTGGTCACCGATTTCGGCAAACTCATGGACCCGATCGCGGACAAGGCACTGATCGGCGCCGCGCTGATCGGTCTTTCGGTTCTCGGTGACCTGTCGTGGTGGGTGACCGGAGTGATCATCGCCAGAGAACTCGGT
>NZ_VTRV01000053.1 GCF_008274655.1 Cognatilysobacter lacus
GCAGCGACCTGCGCGCGCTGTCCACGCCCGCGCCAGCGTTCCCGCCGGAAGCCCTGCGCTCGGCGCAGGCCGGCGAGGTGCAGGTCGAGTTCACCGTGGCGCCGGATGGCTCGGTGTCCGCCGCCCGCGTGGTGCGCTCCAACCCGCCGCGCGTGTTCGATCGCGCCGCGGTGAGCGCGGTGAAGCGCTGGCGCTTCCAGCCGGTCGATGCCCCGGTGACCACGCGCCGCACGATCTCGTTCAATCCCGGTACCTGATCCGGGCCAGCGACGCGAAAGGAAAAGCCCGGCTTCTGCCGGGCTTTTTCGTTGCAGCGCCGAGCCCGTTCGCCGTGCACGGCGCATCGCCGATGGCGGCCTCCGCAATCAAGGTAGCGAACAGTCGGGCGCCCGTGACCGGCCACAAATGCCGAGCGGAAAGCAGCCGGCGACTCATCGAGTACGCGAGAGCTCGCTCGTCGGCAAACTGCCGCCTGCCCGATTCGCCGCCGCGAATGCAGGCCTGCGTTATCGCCTCAGCCGGGCGAACCCGGCGACCGGAACATCGACGCCACGCCCGTCTTGATCCTGGCGTGCAGCGTGATGCCCGCCGCCATGCCCGAGGCTTTCCATTCTTCGTACTGCTCGTCCATTTCGGCGAGCTCCTGCGCGGTGAAGAGCTCGCGCATCGCGGCGAAGATCTCACGCTCCTCTTCGCGCGCGTGATGATCGAGCAGCTCGCCCATCACCTTGGCACTGCCGGCGAATTCGCGGCTGGTCGGCTCGCAGGCCTTCAGGTCGGGCAACACGCTCTGTTCGACCGCGCGGTGCTCCTGCATCGCCGCCGCCCACAGCAGTTTCTGTTCGTGGTTGCCGCGCGCCTTCAGCGCCGGATAGAACACCAGTTCCTCCCATTTGGCGTGTGGCACCAGGGCCGCCTCGATCTTTTCGAGGAGTTCGACGCGCGTCTTCTCTGCGCGGTCGGTCGTGGCATTGACCTGCTCGAACAGCGCGCGGAGCTGGTCATGTTCGGTCTTGAGCGTGCTGAGGATGCTGCGCATGGTGGCCTCCGTTTTTCAGGCCGCCAGCGTCGGCCCGGCACGGGCTGCGAGGCGTGAAACCGGCCGTGGCGGACCCGTTCTTCCGTCCATCGCGAAAGCGGCAGCGCTCGCCGGAACGAGCGCTGCCGCACCAGACCGCAACGGCGGGCGACGCCGATCAACCGGCGATCGCGAGCCGCTCCTGGTTGTACCGGCGCACCGCGGCGAACCACAGCACGAACGCCAGGCCGAATCCGCTGGCCAGGTACACGCTCCAGGTCGACGGATCGATCGACTCGCCGCGCACGATCTTCAGCAGCAGCTGGTTCTGCGCCAGGAACGGCACGGAGAACTGCCAGAGCTGCGTCTTGATCGGGTTCACCATCAGCATGATCGACGGCAGCATCGGCAACAGCATCAGCCAGGTCATGTGGCTCTGCGCTTCCTTCATGCTCTTCGCCGTGGCCGACAGGAACGTCAGCAGCGACGTGCCGAGCACCAGCATTGGCAGCAACACGAACAGCATCTTCGCCATCGCGCCGAAACTGACGTCGAGCATGCGAGCGGTCGAGCCGAGCTGCGCGCTCACCTTGAACGACATCAGCGTCAGCATCAGCGACAGCAGGCCGAGCGAACACGCGGCCGCGATCTTGCCGGTCACCACCGCGCTGCGCCGCGCCGGCGTCGCCAGCAACGGCTCCAGCGACTGGCGTTCGCGTTCGCCCGCCGTGGCATCGATGATCAGGTAGGCGCCGCCGAGGAACGAGCTGATGATCAGCAGGTAGGGCAGCAGCATCGACAGCACCATGCCCTTCTTCGCCTGTTCACTGGCGACATCCCGGCTTCCGACATTCACCGCCCGCGTGACTGAAGGATCGATGCCACGCGCCAGCAGGCGCAGCGCGCCCATCTGGTCGCGATAACCTTCCAGCGCTGCACGCACGCGCGCCATCGGGATCTCGGCATTGCGACGCGTGCTGTCGGCGACGATCTCGACCACCGCCGGCTTGCCGGCCCGCCAGTCCTTGCCGAACTCCTCGTCGATGCGCAGGCCGACGTCCTCGTCCTGGCTGACGATCGACGCGTCGAGGTCCTTCGGCGCCTTCTTCGCCTGGATGCCCTGCGTGGCCAGGAACGCCACCAGGTTCGGCGCCCGCTCGATGCCGTCCACCGGGATCACCAGCGTGCGGTCGAGTTCGGTCTTGGCGCGCTTCTCGGCCATCGAGCTGCTGCCGATGATGATCACCGGGTACAGCAACGGACCCAACAGCAGTGCGATCGCGAGCGTGCGCCGATCGCGCGAGATGTCGCGCAATTCCTTGCGCATCACCGACCACACGGTCGATAGCAATCCGGTCTTCATGCGTGCAGTCCTTCTTCCGAGCCGATCGCCTTGACGAAGGCGTCCTCGAGGTTGGTTTCACCGAAGCGTTCGCGCAGTTCATCGGCGCTGCCGCTGGCGACCACCTGGCCCTTGGCAATGATGACGATGCGGTCACACAGCGCGGCGACCTCCTGCATGATGTGGCTGGAGAAGATCACGCAGCGGCCCTCGGCTTTCAGTTGCAGCAGGAAGCCGCGCATCGCGCGCGTGGTCATCACGTCGAGGCCGTTGGTGGGTTCGTCGAGGATCACGTTCTTCGGGTCGTGCACCAGTGCGCGCGCGATCGCCGTCTTGGTGCGCTGGCCCTGCGAGAAGCCTTCGGTCTGGCGGTCGAGGATGTCGTCCATCTGCAGCTCGCGGCTCAAGACCTGCGTACGAGCCGCGATGTCGGCCTTCGACATGCCGTGAAGCTCACCGAAGTAGGCGATGTTCTCGCGCGCGGTCAGGCGCTTGTACACGCCGCGCGCGTCGGGCAGCACGCCCAGCGCGCGACGCACGGCGATCGGGTCCTTCGCCGCGTCCACGCCGTCGACCAGCACCTGGCCGCGATCGGGGGTCATCAGCGTGTAGAGCATGCGCAGCGTGGTGGTCTTGCCGGCGCCGTTGGGGCCGAGCAGTCCGGTGATCTGGCCGTCGGGCGCGTCGAAGGACACGCCTTCCACGGCCTTGACCAGCCCGGTCTTGGTCTTGAATGCCTTGTGCAGATCGTTGGCGGTAATCATGGCCGGGTCACGGCTCCCATCCGTTGAAGCTGGTGAACGGCGGCACGGGCGCCACCGTCTCCAGGCATTTGGTGTCGAGCGCTTTCGCGTTCGCGGTTTCGATGAACTTGCCGATCAGCTTCGGCATGCAGCCGGTGCCCATCACGTTGTGCCCCTGGCCGCGCAGCACCACGGCCTTCGAGTTCGGCAGCGTGCGCGCGACGCGCTCCGCGTAGTACGGCGGCGTGACCGGATCGAGTTCGCCCGACATCAGCAGCACGGGCACCTTGCTCGCGAGCGGCGACGAGAAGTCGGGGGGTCGCGTGCCCTTCGGCCACGCCTTGCAGGCGGCGAAGAAGAGGTCGGCCATGTCGGATCCCAGCGCGGTGTTGGCATCGGCGGGATCGGGCACGTAGCGGTCCACGTCCTCGGCGCAGATCACCGACCACTGCATGCCGCGGTTCATGCTGCCGGCCACCGATTCGCCACCGAGCGACGCCAGCGACGTCAGCGGGCCATAGCGTTCGTGGATCGCTTCGTCGACGACCACCGGCAGCAGCGCCGCCGCTTCCGGCACGTACGAGAACAACTGGGTCAGGCCGACCACCGTCTGCGCAGTCAGCTTGTCGTGCTTGGACTCGCCGGTTGCCGGGTCGCGGTATTCGACGTCGACCGGCGCCGCCGCCAGGCGCCGCTTGAGCGTGGCGAGCTGCGTGCGCAGATCCTGCGGATAGCGCTTGCGGCACACCGGATCGGTGGCGCACGCCTTGTCACGCATCTGCAGCGAACGCTCGAAGGTGCGGGCGAACTCGCCGCCGGCGACGACGTCGTTCGGCAGCACGCCGTCGAGCACCACCGCGCGCGTCTGCGCGGGATGCCGCATCGCGTACTGCTGCGCGACGCGCGTGCCGTAGGAAACGCCGACGAGGTCGACCTTCTCGGCACCCAGCGCCTTGCGCACCGTGTCGAGGTCTTCGACCGCGACGGTGGTGGTGAACAGGCGCGGGTCGTTCTTCTGCGTGACCGCGCACTTGCCGGCGTATTCGGCGATCGACGCGACGTCGTCGCGGTCCTTGTATTCGTCACGCAGGGCGGGTGGGCAGTCGAGTGGCGCCGACTTGCCCGTGCCGCGCTGGTCGACGAGGAACACGCTGCGCGACTTCAGCACCTCATGCAGCGCGCCGTAGACGGTCGACGCGTAGTCGCTGGCCGCCTGGCCGGGGCCGCCGGCGAGGAAGAACACCGGGTCCGCAGCTGGATCGACGCGATCGGCGGGCCGCAGCCACACCACGCGCAGGTCGATCTTCGCGCCCGTGGGCTTGGCCGGATCCAGTGGCACGGCCAGCTTGCCGCACATGCCATCGAGGGTCTGCGCGGCCAGCTTGCCCGACAACGCGCAGGGTTCGAATTCGATGCGGCCGGCAGTCCGCTTGGCGGACTCCGGTTCGGTGCGGGCCTGCGGGCCATGCGCCGTGCCGGAACATCCGGCAAGCGCGAGCGCCAACAGCGTGACGAGGGGGCGAGCTTTCGACATAGGTCCTTCCATGCAGCGGCGTGACGGGCGACCGGGGGCCGCCGCGGGAGGCGACCGGCCCGTGCCGGTCGCGAGTTTGGGTCAGCGGCGCCTGCGCTGTGCGGCGGCGAGGAACACGAGGCCGCCGCCGATCAGCGCCGTGCCCATCGGCAGGTACGCGATCTGGCGCGAAATCGCGCCGACGACGAGCAGTGCAATCCCGACGACCAGGAACAAGGCGGCGGGGCGGCGGAGTGTCTTCCTGTCCAAGGCGGCCACCTTCTACGCCACGTCGCCGTGGCGCGGCGCACAGCCGCGGTCCTGGAGCGAGGCGACCCACAGCGCGGGGAAGAGGGCGGTCGCGAACACCGTCAGGTCGAACACGATGGACAGCACCAGCGTGGCGACGGTGGCGACCAGCAGCCACGCATTGCGGCGCGACAGGCGGAACGAACGTTTCATGATTCGGCTCCAGGCAGGAATATCGATTCGATCGGTTCGTGGAACAGGCGTGCGATGCGGAATGCGAGCGGCAGGCTCGGGTCGTACTTGCCGGTCTCGATGGCGTTCACGGTCTGGCGCGAGACTGCGAGCCTGTCCGCGAGCTCGCCCTGCGACCAGCCCTGCGTTTCACGAAGCTCGCGCACGCGGCTTTCCATCTCAGGCGTAGCGCCGCACGATCACCACCTTGGCGACGCCGTAGACGAGGCAGATCAGCGGGAACACCCCGATCATCGCCACGCTCGACGGGATGTCGATCACCTTCGCCGCCTGCAGCAAGCCCGCGGCAAAGTAGCCGAGCGACGCCAGCGCGGTGGCCAGGCTCACGGATTCGACCTCGATGCGTCGCTGCATCTCGTCGGTGTCACGGATGTGGCGGACCATCGCGCGCATCGCCAGCGCCACGAACGGCACCGGGGCCAGCGCCACCAGCGCCCGCAGGGACGGATCCTCGACGTTCTGCTTGAGCAGCCAGGTCGAACCCAGGACGGCGACGACGTAGCCGGCCATCGCCGGAATGTATTCGCGCATGTAGCGCCGGCGCAGCGCCGGGGTACTGGCGTCGGCCGCATTGGGCAGGTGCCGGGCCATCACGCCGCACAGCACCAGCGCGGCGCCGACGCCGAACAGCAGCCCGCGCGCGAATTCCGACGCCAGCCCCGGGGCCACGGTCTGGGCCAGGACGGCGACGACGATATTGAGGATGCCGGCCAGCAGGAGCCAGATGGATTTCGAAGGGTTCACAGGCATGCGTCAAGGAAACTTGACAGGAATGCTGGGGGCGCCCGCGGCCGCTGTCAAGCTCGCTTTACAGCGGCCGACGGACGGTTGGACGCGCATTCGCGGCACGCGCGCGCGACGCGTGCTGATCTCCACAGGTGCGGGATGCCGTCCCGAACGGTGTCCGGCTACTTCGAGCTGACGTACTTCTCGCGACGCACCTGCGACACCGGCAGGCCTGCCACCTTCAGCGCCTCGAAACAGGCGTCGACCATGTTGGGGTTGCCGCACAGGTAGGCGATGTCGCCCTGCGCGTCGGGCGCCAGTTCCGCGAGGAACTGCTGCACGTACCCGTGGCGCACATCGATATGCGCCTGAGGCGAATCCGGCGCGGGCAGCTCGCGCGAGAAGCAGGGAATGAAGCGGAAATTCGCCGGGTACTTCGACGCGAACGCGCGGAACTCGTCGCCGTAGAGCAGCTCGGCGGGCGTGCGCGCGCCGAACAGCAGCACCACCTGGATGCCGCGGCCCTGGATCTGCCTCTCCAGCTCCGGCAGCATCGCGCGGTACGGCGTGACGCCGGTGCCGGTCGCGATCAGCAGGTAGCGACGGTTCGCATCCTGCGGCATCAGGCAGAAACGGCCGAACGGGCCGCTCGCCATCAGCGTGCCGCCGATCTCCAGGCCTTCGAACAATGCGGTGGCCGCGCCGCCCGGCACGTAGCTCACGGCGATCTCCACCGCCTCGCCCGCGCCGATCGCATGGTCGTGGATCGTGGCCAGCGAATAGCTGCGCTTGGTCGCGGTGCCGTCGGCGTACTGGAAATGCACCTGGATGAACTGGCCCGGGATGAAATCCAGCGGTTGGCCATCGCCGCGCACGAAGGCGTAGTGCCCGACGCTGGGCGCGAGCATGCGGCGCGAGACGAGCTGCAGCGGGAACTGGACGATGGCCAAGGGTTCGGATCCTGACGGGCGGCGCGTGGACACAACGGCAAGGCCGCTGGAACGCTGCAGCGCGCGGGCATGCGCGCTTGTGCTGCCTATACTACCGGGATCACCGTTCGAACCCCCGACATGCCTGAAATCGCTGCAAATCCCGCGCTGTCCGTGCGCGACCTGCGCAAGACCTACGACAACCGCGTCGAAGCGCTCAAGGGCGTGTCGCTCGACGTGATGCCAGGCGATTTCTTCGCGCTGCTCGGGCCCAACGGCGCGGGCAAGTCGACGCTGATCGGCATCGTGAGTTCGCTGGTGAACCTGAGTTCCGGCAGCGTCGGCATCTTCGGCATCGACCTGGCGCGCGACCGCGCGGCCGCGATGCGGCAGATCGGCCTGGTGCCGCAGGAAATCAACTTCAACATGTTCGAAAAGCCTGTCGACATCCTGGTCAACTACGCCGGCTTCTACGGCGTGCCACGCGAGGAAGCGCTCAAGCGGGCGGAAGTCGAACTGCGCCGCGCGCAGTTGTGGGAGAAGGCGAACGTCATGAGCCGCACGTTGTCGGGCGGCATGAAGCGGCGCCTGATGATCGCCCGCGCAATGATGACGGCGCCGCGCCTGCTGATCCTCGACGAGCCCACCGCCGGTGTGGACATCGAGATCCGCCGCGGCATGTGGAAGACATTGAAGGACATCAACGCGTCGGGCACCACGATCATTCTCACCACGCACTATCTCGAGGAAGCCGAGAGCCTGTGCCGGAACGTCGCGATCATCGATCGCGGCCGCATCGTCGAGCAGGGGCCTATGCGCACGCTGCTCGCCAAACTCGACGTCGAAGGCTTCCTGCTCGACATCGACGGCGGCATCCCGGCGAGCCTGCCCGTGATCGAAGGCACCACGCTCACGGTCGCAGACGACCACACGCTCGATGTCGAGATGCCGCGCGCGATGGACCTCAACCGCGTGTTCGCCGCGCTCGACCTGCACGGCATTCGCGTACGGTCCATGCGCACCAAGTCCAATCGCCTCGAAGAACTCTTCGTACGCCTCACCGGCGAGAACGCCGGCACCAAAGCGGTCTGACCGCGCGTTTCGTCATCGAGAACACCATGTCCAGCGTGCCCGTCGCCACCGTTCCGTCCCATCACTTCGTCGCGCTCGGCACCATCGTGCGCCGCGAGATCCACCGCATCCTCCGCATCTGGGGCCAGACGCTGGTGCCGCCGGCGATCACGATGACGCTTTACTTCCTGATCTTCGGCGGCCTCATCGGCAAGCGCGTGGGCAGCATGGACGGTATCAAGTACATGGATTTCATCGTGCCGGGCCTCGTCATGATGTCCGTCATCCAGAACGCCTACGGCAACATCAGCTCCAGCTTCTTCGGCGCCAAGTTCGGCCGGCATGTCGAGGAGTTGCTGGTCAGCCCCATGCCGAACTGGGTGATCCTTACCGGGTACGTCGCCGGCGCGGTGCTGCGCGGGCTGATGGTGGGCGTGATCGTGCTGGCGATCGCGATGCTGTTCACCCACGTGCGCATTCCGCATCCGATCGTGACGTTCACCACGGTGCTGCTGGGCGCGACGATCTTCGCGCTCGCCGGCTTCGTCAACGCCGTCTACGCCAAGAAGTTCGACGACATCGCGATCGTGCCGACCTTCATCCTGACCCCGCTCACCTATCTCGGCGGCGTGTTCTATTCGGTAAAGCTGCTGCCCACGTGGGCGGAAGCGGCGACCCACCTCAACCCGATCTTCTACATGGTCAACGCATTCCGCTACGGACTGCTCGGCACCAGCGACGTGCCACTGCCGGTGGCCTACGGCCTGATGCTGGCGTTCGTCGTCGGCCTGGGCGGGCTGGCCTTGTGGCTGCTGCGGCGGGGCGTGGGGCTGCGCAGTTGAACGCGACGCTTTCGCGGCCTGCACGCCGGTGCGGGCCAGAATGCCCGCTGGCCAACGGCATCCCCATCCCATGACGGCAAAGGCAGGCTTCAAACGCATGCTCGCCCACGTGTTCCACATGGGACAGAGGCTGGGCGTGGATGTGCTGCCGCGGCACTTCTATTCGGAAATCCCCGACATCCGCAAGCTGCGCGCAACGCAGCATTGGCGCAAGCCGTTCAGCATGACCGGTGTCACCGGTGCCGATCTGCCGCCGCAGCGCGCCTTTCTCGAGACCACCATGCGGGCCGCCGGCCCCGCCGCGACGGATCCTCAACTGCACCAGGCGGCATGCGCCCGCAACGGGGAGCCGGGCTTCGGACGCATCGAATCCCAGTTCCTGTATGCGTTCGTGCGCGCGCACCGTCCGCAGCGCATCGTGCAGGTCGGTTGCGGCGTTTCGACGGCGGTCTGCCTCGCGGCGATCAAGGACGCCGGCTACGCAGGCCGCGTGACCTGCATCGAACCGTACCCGACGAAATTCCTGCTCGATGCGCACCGCGATGGCGAGATCGAGTTGGTGCGGGCCGCGGTCGAATCCCTCGACTACGGCTTCCTGCAGCAACTGCGCGATGGCGACCTGTTCTTCGTTGACTCCACGCACACGCTCGGCCCTGCCGGCGAGGTCACGCGCATCATCCTGGAAATGCTGCCGCGCCTGTCCGATGGCGTTTACGCGCACTTCCACGACATCGCCTTCCCGTACGACTATCAGGGCGACATTCTCACGTCGGCGTTGTTCTGCTGGCACGAGACAACGTTGTTGCACGGGTTCCTGACCTTCAATGACCGCTTCCGCATCCTCGCGTCCCTGTCCATGCTGCACTTCGGCGAACAGTCGGCACTGCGTGCCATGTTCCCCGACTACGACCCGCGGCAGAACATCGACGGCCTCACCCTGTGCGAAGGCGACTACCCGTCGTCCATCTACTTGCGGTGCGCACGGCCGGCCTGATGGGCTGCCGGTTGCCTCCCGCGACGCGCCGCGCACGCCGCGGCGTCGCCCGCGCATCCCGGAATCGCTTGCGCAGCCAGCGCGCTGTCCGATGCCTGCGCCGCACGACCCCGCCCCCGCCCGCGCCCGCCGCGCCGTCTTGATCGGACGGCCAAGCGCGTAAAATGACTTCAGGCCCATGCGGTGGGGATCGCATAGGCCGACAGTCGCCGCATTCGTCCTGGGGAGGGCACGCATGGCACAGCTCGTCGATATTTTCCTGCAGCCTTCGAAGGTGTTCGCCGAACAGCGCGAACGCCCCACGTTCCTCGTGCCGTTCCTCGTGTTCGCGACGCTCACGATCGCGTTCACGCTCGCCTATTTCTTCCGCGTCGACCCGTCCTGGTACGGCGACCACATGTTCGACGCTTCGCGCGGCGCGATGACCGCCAAGGACATGGCGCGCGCGAAGTCGATGATGCCGAGCACGCACACCATGGGCGTGTTGGGCGCCGTGGGCGGCATCGTCACGGTGGCGCTGATGTTCGCCATCTTCGGCCTGTATTACTGGCTGGCGTCCAAGATCACCGGCAGGTCGCTGACGTACAAGCACGGGCTGGGCCTGACCGCGTGGTCGTCGATGCCGGCGGTGCTCGGCTCGATCGTCGCCCTGGTCGGCGCGCTCACCATGGCGCCGCAGACCGGCCTGGAGAGCCTGATGCTCACGCATGTCGACCCGCTGCTCATCAGCATTCCGTCGGGCCAACCCGGGCATCGGCTCGCGCAGACGGCCGACCTGCTGCAGATCTGGACCACGTTCCTGACGGCGCTGGGCTGGCGCGTGCTGACGCGCGCCTCGTGGATGCAGTCGGCCGTGATCGCGCTGATCCCGCTCGTGGTCGTCTACGGCATCGTCGCCGTCCTGCCGGGCTGAGCTTGCTCCGATGACCCCGAAGATGAAGAAGGTGCTCGCCGGCGCGCTGGTGGCGGCAGTGCTCGTGCTGCCGTTCGCGCTGCGCGGGATGCACGGCGAGCGCGGCACGCCGGTGCAGGTTCAGCGTGTCGCCGCGCAGGCCGTGCGGCCAACCATCCTCGCGTCGGGCACGCTGGCCTATGGCACGGAGGTCAACCTGACGGCGGAGGTCGTCGCCAAGGTCGACCGCATCCTCGTCGCGGAAGGCGACACTGTGCGCGCGGGTCAGCTCCTGATGACGCTCGATCCGAAGACGTACCGCAACGCGATCGATCGCGAGTCCGCGGGCCGCCGCCAGGGTCAGATCGACATCGGTCGCCAGCGCGCCACGCTGCGGCTGCGCGAGGCGCAGTACGCGCGCTCGCAGAAGCTCGCGGCGCAACAGTTGATCGACCGCAACCGGCTCGAGGAGGACCGCCTCGCGCTCGAACAGGCGCGCGCCGAGCTCGCCAGCAGCAGCGAAAACCTGCAGCGCCAGCGCGCGGTGCTGGGCGAGGCCTTCGACCAGCTCGGCAAAACCGAAATCCGCGCGCCCATGGCCGGCCGCATCGTCGAGCTGCCGATCAAGGTCGGCGAAACCGCGATTCCGTCGACGAACGCACTCGCCGGCGCGAAGCTGATGAAGATCGCCGACGTCTCCGCGCTCACCGCCGAACTCAAGGTGGACGAGGCCGACATCGGGCAGGTGTCCATCGGCCAGGCCGTGGATGTGTATCCCGCCGCCTATCCCGACACCGCGATCCACGGCCGCGTGCAGAAGATCGCGCTCGCGCCGACCATCGAAGGCCAGGCGCGCGCCTACAAGGTCACCGTGTCACTCGATTCGCCCGGGTCGCTCAACCTGCGCTCGGGCATGAGCGCACGCGCCGACGTGTATCTCGGCGACGGACGCCCGCAGCTTGCGGTGCCGGTCGAAGCCGTCGTCGAAGACGATGACGAAGCCATCGCCGCTGCGGAGGATGCCGACGCACCCAAGCACGAAGTCGCCAAAGCGACCGAGGCCAAGACCTACGTGTGGGTCAACCGCGACGGCCATGCGCGCAAGGTGCCGGTGAAGACCGGCGTGGCCGACGACCGCTGGCAGGGGGTCGCGACCGGGCTCAAGGCCGGCGACCGCGTGATCGTGGGCCCGGCGAAAACGCTGCGCACGCTCCACGAGGGCGATGCGGTGGTCGAGAAGAGCGCGAAGGAGCTCGAGGCGGCGAAGGACGGCGGGGCCGCGAAGTGATCGAGCTCGCGGGCATCGTCAAGCGCTACACGATGGGCGAGGAGACGGTGAACGCGCTCCGCGGCGTTGACCTGTCGATCGGCCGCAACGAATACGTCGCGCTGACCGGGCCGTCGGGGTCGGGCAAGTCGACCCTGATGAACCTGCTCGGCTGTCTCGACTCGCCCACCGAAGGTCACTACCTGCTCAATGGACGTGATGTCGCGGGCATGGATGACGATGAACTCGCCCGCGTGCGCAACCGCGAGATCGGCTTCGTGTTCCAGAGCTTCCACCTGCTGCCGCGGCAAAGCGTGCTGCAGAACGTCATGCAGCCGCTGGTCTATCGCGGCATTCCGCGCGCCGAGCGCGTGCGCCGCGCCACCGAGGCGCTGACCAAGGTCGGCCTGGGCAATCGCCTCGATCACCGGCCCAACCAGTTGTCCGGTGGCCAGCGCCAGCGCGTCGCGGTGGCGCGCGCACTGGTCGGGGAGCCTTCGCTGCTGCTCGCCGACGAACCTACCGGCAACCTCGACTCGCAGACGTCCGCCGAGATCATGGCGCTGTTCGACGCGCTGCACGCGCAGGGGCAGACCGTCGTCGTGGTGACGCACGAGCCCGACATCGCGGCGCATTGCCACCGCGTGCTGCGCGTGTTCGACGGCCATATCGTCGACGACGTGCTGCAGGAGCCGCGCACCGCGGCCGCGGTGCACTGATGCAGGCATATATCGAAGCATTCCGCGCCGCGATCAGCAGCCTTGCCGCGCATCGCATGCGCAGCTTCCTCACCACGCTGGGCATCCTCATCGGCACCGCCAGCGTCATCGCGGTGGTGTCGCTGGTGCAGGGGCTTTCCGAGTCGATCAAGGGCCAGTTCGCCGACATCGGCGGCACCACGCTCAGCGTCGACGCGATCAACGACAACGACAATTTCCGCACGGGCAAGATCAACACGCTCACCGCGCAGGACATCGACGCGCTGCGTCATCGCGTGGCGGGCGTCGGCGAAGTGGCGCCGATCCTGATGGTGCCGGCGGCCGCGGCGAGCTGGCACGGCCGCAGCAGCAATCCACAGGTACTGGGCACCAGCAGCGAATTCCAGCAGGTGCGCGCGCGCTATCCGCAGGTCGGGCGCTTCCTGGTACCGGCGGACGACGCGGGGCGCCGGCATGTCGCGGTGATCGGCGCCAAGCTGCGCGAGGACCTGCACCTGCCGAAGGATCCGGTCGGCGAATACATCAAGCTCGGCGGCGACTGGTTCAAGGTCGTCGGCATGATGGAGCCTAAAGGCGAGGTGTTCGGCTTCAGCCAGGACGACTACGCCGCGATTCCGTTCGACGTGGCGCGCGCGATGACCGGCAATTCCGCCGAGCCGATGATCAGCGCGTCGTTCACCGTGCAGCACATGGAAGAACTCGATGCAGTGCGCGAGCGCGCGCGTCGTGCGCTGCGCACCAGCCGCGGGCTCAAGCCCGGCGTCGACGACGACTTCAAGCTCGAGGCGGCCGATTCGTTCAAGCAGCAGTTCGAGAAGATCACCGGCACCGCGACCGCCGTGCTCGGCGGCATCGTCGGCATCTCGCTGCTGGTGGGCGGCATCGGCATCATGAACATCATGCTGGTGTCGGTGACCGAGCGAACGCGCGAGATCGGCATCCTCAAGGCGCTCGGCGCGACGCGTCGCGACATCCTCGTGCAGTTCCTGCTCGAAGCCGCGCTGCTCGCGCTGCTCGGTGGCGTCGTCGGCATCGTGCTCGGGTACGGGACCGGCGCAGGCATCGCCGCACTGATCCCGAACTTCCCGCCCGCGAGCGTGCCGCTGTGGGTGGTGCTGGTGGCCGCCGGTTTCTCGGCGCTGGTGGGCGTGGTGTTCGGGCTGATGCCGGCATCGAAGGCGGCGGGGCTCGATCCGATCGAAGCGCTGCGCTACGAGTGATCGAAGCGTCGCCCGCGGATCGGGCGACGCATCCGGCGATCAGGCGGGCGCCGTTGTCTTCGAGCGCCGCAACTTGCGTCGCAGCCAGGCGCCGAGGTCGTCGACCACCGTATAGGCGGCGGGAATGACCACCAGCGACAACGCCGTCGATGTGATCAACCCGCCGATCACCGCCACCGCCATCGGCCGCCGGAAACTCGAATCACCCGACAGGCCGAGCGCGATCGGCAACATGCCCGCGCCCATCGCGAGCGTGGTCATGATCACCGGGCGCGCGCGCTTGCGACAGGCGTCCACCAGCGCATCGTGCTGCGACAGGCCGTGTTCGTCCTCCGCCATCACGGCGTAGTCGACCAGCAGGATCGAGTTCTTGGTGGCGATGCCGATCAGCATAAGCAGGCCGATCAGCGCGGGAAGCGAGAGCATGTTCTGCGTCACCAGCAGCGCGCCGAACGCGCCGCCGGCGCACAGCGGCACCGCGGTGAGGATGGTGAGCGGTTGCAGCGCGTGGTTGAACAGCAGCAACAGCACCATGTAGATGCAGGCGATGCCCGCGATCATCGCGACCACGAAGCCGGTGAACAGCTCGACGAACACTTCCGCATCGCCGGTGTTGATGAAGGACAGCCCCGGCGGCGGCGCCTTCACCGTCGGCAGTTTCTGCACTTCCTTCATGACGTCGCCGAGCGCGCGGCCATTGAGCTCCGCGGTGAACGTGACGTTGCGCTGGCGCTGGTAGCGCGAGATCACCGACGGGCCGCTGCCCTGCGAAATATCCGCGACCGCGGCGAGCGGAACCGGCCCGTTCTTGCCGGCCACGCGCAGCTGGCCGATGAGCGCCGGATCGTGCAGCGTCGCCTCGGAGAAGCCGACGCGGATCGGGATCTGCCGCTCGGGCAGGTTGAGCTTGGCCAGGCGCTGCGTGTAATCGCCGCTGGTGGCGATGCGCGCGGCATCGGAAATGTCGGACGTCGACACGCCGAGCTCCGCCGCGCGCTGCGGGTCCGGACGGATCTGGATTTCCGGTCGCAGCAACGACGCTGACGAACTGATGCTGCCGAGCCCGTTGATGGAATGCAGCTCGCGTTCGAGGCCCACGGCCGCGTCCTGCAGCTGCTGCGGATCGTCGCCGGCAAGCACCAGTTGCAGGTTCTCGCCGGGCTCGCTGGAAATGTAGGACATGCGCACGCCCGGCAGGTCCGCGAGCCTGGCGCGGACGTCGCGCTCCAGCGCCTTCTGGTCGCGGTCTCGCGATCGGGCCACGCCCCAGTCCAGCACGAGCGTCGCCTTGCGCGGCTCGCCCACGCCCGTCTTGTTGGGGTCGCCGACGTCGAGCACGCTGCCGACCGTCGCGTACACCTGCTTGAGTTCGGGAATCGCGCGCAGCTTCGCGCGCGCCTGTTCGGCGACGCGCGTGGTCTCCTGCAGTCGCGTGCCAGGCGGCAGCTCGATCTGCAGGTTGCTGCGGCCGATGTCGGTGAACGGGATGAACGTGGTCGGGATCAGGGGCACGAGCGCCAGCGAGCCTATGAAGAACACGGTGGAGACCGCCAGCGTGATCCAGCGATGGCGCAGCGCGGCGTCGACGAGGCCGAGGTAGCGCCGCATCAGCGGGCCTTCCTTCTCCTCGTGGCCATGCGCCTTCAGCTGGTACGCCGCGATCATCGGCGTCAGCAGGCGCGCGACCAGCAGCGAGAACAGCACGGCGGTGGCCGCTGTCCAGCCGAACTCGCGGAAGAACTTGCCGGCGATGCCGGGCATGAAGGCGACGGGCACGAACACCGCGGCCAGCGTCATCGAGGTCGCGATCACCGCGATGCCGATTTCATCCGCCGCCTCGCGCGCGGCCTCGAGCGGCGACTTGCCCATGCGCAGGTGGCGCACGATGTTCTCGATCTCGACGATCGCATCGTCGACCAGGATGCCGACCACCACGCTCAGCGCCAGCAGCGTGATCATGTTGAGCGAGAAGCCGAACCAGTACATCACCGCGAACGTCGGGATGATCGACAACGGCAGCGCGACCGCGGAGATCCACGTCGCGCGCCAGTCGCGCAGGAACAGCCACACCACCGCGAGCGCAAGCAGCGCGCCCTCGATGAGCATTTCCATCGACGAGTGGTAGCTGCGCTCGGTCTCGCCGACGGTGGACGTCACCCTCTGGAACTTCACGCCCGGCGTCTTCCTGGCAAGTTCCGCCAGCGCGGCCTCGACGCCTTCGGCGACTTTCAGCTCGCTCGAGCCGCGGGTGCGCGAAATCGAGAACGCGACCACCGGCTTGCCGTCGAGCAGCGCCACCTGCGTCGGGTCGGCCGCCGCGTCGGTGATCCGCGCCAGCGTGCCGAGGCGCGCCGAGCGCCCGTCCGGCAGCGAGATCGCGAAGTTCTCGAGCTCGCGCGCATCGGCGACCGTCGCGATGGTGCGCAATACCTGCTGCGCGCTGCCGACCTCGGTCTTGCCGCTCGGCCGCTCGACCTGCATGCGTGCCAGTTGCGCGTTCACCGCGCCGGCGGTGGTGCCGAACGCCTGCAGCGCATCGGGATCGAGGTCGATGCGCACCATGCGGTCGACGCCGCCCTGCCGCGTCACCTGCGCGACGCCGGGCACGCCGAACAGTGCGCGCGTCACGTCGCGGTCGACGAACCACGACAGCTCGTCGACGCCCATGCGGTCCGACGCCACGGCATAGGTCATCAGCGCGCCGCCGATGGTGACCTTGGTGACCAGCGGTTCCTGGATGTCCTGCGGCAGGTCGGCGCGGATCCGGCTCACCGCCGCGCGCGTGTCGTCGAGCGCGGCGGGCAGGTCGACCGACAACTGGAACTCGATCGCCGTGGTGCTGACGCCTTCGGTCACCGTCGAGGTGACGCGCTTGACGCCATCGAGCGTGGCGACCTGGTCTTCGACCTTGCGCGTGACTTCGGTTTCCAGCTGGCTCGGCGACGCACCCGGCTGGCTGATGGTGACGACCACCATCGGGAAGCTGATGTCGGGAAAGCGCGCCACGGGCAGCTTCCAGAAACCCCACAGCCCCGCCACGCACAGCACGAAGAAGATCATCAGCGCCGGCAGTGGCCGCCGGATCGCCCAGGCCGAGACGTTGATCATGGCGACGTGCCGGCCGCGGCGGCGCTCGCGGCGTCCGCAGCGACCACGCGCACGCGATCGCCGTCGCCGAGGAAGCCCACGCCGCGTTCCACCACGCGCGCGCCGGCGGTCACGCCGTCGAGGATCTCGACGCTGCCGCCGCTGCTGGCGCCGGTGTGCACCCGCACGCGATGCGCGATGCCGTTGGCGTCGACGGTGAACACGTAGGGATTGCCATCGCGCTGGACGATCGCGTCGGCGGGCACGACGAGTACCTTCGCGGCGCCGACGAGGATGCGGCCCGGCAGGTAGGCGCCGGTGCGCAGGCCGTCGGGCTCGGGCAGGTCGGCGTAGACGGTGCCGGTGCGCGTGGCGGCATCGACGCCCGG
>NZ_VTRV01000054.1 GCF_008274655.1 Cognatilysobacter lacus
CCGGAGCGGCGACCGGTGCCGGCGCCGAGGTGGTGGCGGCCGGCGCCGCAGTGGCGGAGGCCGGCATCGGGGACGTCGTTACAGGCGCCGTGTCCGGCACGCCGTCGCCGTCCGTGTCGCGCGGCGCATTGGGGTCGGCCAGTTTGACCGCGAGCTTGAACTCGTAAGGAAGGCCCTTGTCTTCGCCCTTCGCTTCGATGATCGAAAGCTGCGGATCGGTCATCCAGCCGGAGCTTTCGAGGTTGCGCATGTAGGTACTGACGCGGGCGTTGGACTGCGAGCGTCCTTCGACCGTCAACGACTGGTCGTCCTGCTTGATAGACGTCAGGACGACGCCGTCCGGAATCGTGCGCACCAGCGAGTCGAACAGATGGACCATCTGCGAGCGGCTGGCCTGCAGCTTCTCGATCACTTCCTTGCGGGCGAGCAGCCGTGACTTTGTCTTGTTGAGCTCGGCGATCTCGGTGATCTGCTTGTCGACTTCGTCGATCTGCTGCTGGAGGTACGTGTTGCGCTCGTTCTGGCCGTCGATCTGCGCGCCGAAATACCAATTGATTGCCATCGCGAGGAGCAACGCGCCGACGGCGGTTGCGCCGAGCATCACGCCGAATTCTTTCTGTCGCTGCTTGCGGCGTTCGGCACGCCACGGGAGGAGGTTGATGCGTGCCATCAGTCGAAGCTCCTCAGCGCGAGCCCGCAGGCGATCATGAGCGAGGGGGCGTCCTGCGCCAGGGCGTGCGGCTGCACACGCGGCCCGAGCGTCATGTTCGCGAGCGGATTGGCGACCAGCGTCGGCACGCCGAGCTGGTCTTCGAGCATGCGGTCGATGCCGGTGATCGACGCGCCGCCGCCGGCGATGACCAGCTGGTCGACGCGGTTGAACTCGCTGCCGGCGTAGAAGAACTGCAAGAGGCGACTGATCTGCTGGACCATCGCCTCCTTGAACGGCTCCAGCACTTCGGTCTGGTAACCCTCGGGCAGCCCGCCCTGGCGCTTGGCCTGGCCGGCTTCCTCGTAGGACAGGCCGTACCGGCGCATGACCTCGTCGGTCAGCTGCTTGCCGCCGAAGACCTGTTCGCGCGAATAGATGGTGCGGCCGTTACGCAGCACGTAGAGCGTGGTCATCGTCGCGCCGGAGTCCACCAGCGCGACGAGTCCGTCGCGGGGCGTCTTGAGCTGCTCGGACAACAGCGCGAAAGCGTTCTCGATCGCGAAGCTCTCGACATCCATCACGCGGGCGGTCAGCCCGCCGAGTTCGAGCGCCGAGGCGCGGATCTCGACGTTCTCCGACCGGGAGGCCGCCAGCAGCACCTGCACCGTGTCGGGCGAGTTCGGCATCGGGCCGAGCACCTCGAAATCGAGGTTGACCTCTTCGATCGGGTACGGAACGTAGTTGGCGGCTTCCAGCTCGACCTGGGCCTCGAGCTCGTCACCATTCAGGTCGGCTGGCATCGGAATCACCTTGGTGATCACCGCGGAACCGGCGACGGCGGCCGACGCGCCGCGTGCCCGGGTGCCGGAGCGCGCCACGGCGCGCTTGATGGCCTCGCCCACCGCCTCTACCTCGACGATGTTCTTTTCCACCACGGCATTGGGCGGCAGCGGTTCCACCGCATAGTGCTCGACCCGGTAGCGATTACCGGACCGCGACAGCTGCAAGAGCTTGACGGCGGTCGAGCTGATATCCACGCCGACCAATGCCGGCTGGCTCTTCGTGATCACGCCCACTTCGAATCTCCCCTGCCGCAGGCGTTAGGTGCGCTTCATGCGGCACTGCCTAGATAACGGACTTTTCACCCCGTGGCAACAGCCACATCACGATTCGTGATGGGCTCCGCCAAATAACCGTCACCGCCGGGGTCGGGAGATCGCCATCCCGAATGCCGGTATTCCGACGTCGGTCCCTGCGGAGCAGCGAGGTGCCTCCTCTATACTCGCAACGGATTCTTTACGTGATATTTCCCCGATGCCCCGTTTCCGCCGCCTCCTCCGCTGGGCGCTGTTCGCGACCGCGGGCCTGATCGTTCTTGGTCTGATCGCCGCCGGCGCGCTCTACGCCGTCATCGCGCCCAAGCTTCCCGACGTCGAGACCCTGCGCGATGTCCAGCTGCAGGAGCCGATGTACGTCTACGCGAAGGACGGCCGCCTGATGGCGCTGTTCGGCGAGACGCGGCGCTATCCGGTCGACATCGAGAAGGTGCCCGACCTTCAGAAGAAGGCGTTCATCGCCATCGAGGACGCGCGCTTCTACCAGCACCACGGTGTCGACCTGCAGGGCATCGCGCGCGCGGTGTGGCTGCTGGCGACCACCCACGACAAGCGCGTGCCCGGCGGCTCCACCATCACCCAGCAGGTCGCGCGCCAGTTCTTCCTGAGCAACGAGTACAGCTACACGCGCAAGCTCGCCGAGATGCTTCTGGCGATGCGAATGGAGCGCGAGCTCAGCAAGGACGAGATCTTCGAGCTGTACCTCAACGTCAGCTTCTTCGGCAATCGCGCGTACGGCGTGGCCGCGGCGTCCGAGTACTACTACGGCAAGCCCCTCACCGAGCTCTCGCTCGACGAGATGGCGTCGCTGGCGGGCATCCCGAAGTTTCCGTCGAGCGCCAACCCGATCAGCAACCCCGGGCGGGCCAAGCTGCGGCGCGACTACATCCTCGACCGGATGGCGGAGCTCAAGTTCATCACGCCGTCGCAGGCCGCTGCCTCCAAGGCAGTGCCGATGCATGCCACTCCGCACGAGCGCAAGGTCGAGGTGTACGCGCCGTACGTGGCCGAAATGGTGCGGCAGGAGATGATCACGCGTTACGGCCCCGAGGCGCTTACGAAGGGCTACCACGTCACCACCACCATCGACCCGGTGCTGCAGGTCGCAGCCGACGCCGCGGTGCGCGAGGGGCTGCATACGTACGACGTCCGCCACGGCTGGCGCGGGGCCGAACGCCACTTCGATCTTGCCGATGGTGAAGACGCCAAGGCGGCCGCGCGGCGACTGCTCACGATTCCGACGCAGGGCGAGCTGCTGCCGGCGATCGTGCTGTCCGCTAGCGCGGGCGACGCGGAACTGGCGCTCGCGGATGGCCGCACCATTACGCTCGATACTGCACATGCGTGGCAGGGCATGAGCCTCGCGTCGCTCAAGCGCGGCGACCTGGTTCGCGTGCGTCGCGACGTACCCAAGGCCAACGCGGACTCGAAAGCGCCGGCACCTGTCGTCATGGCCTCGTATCGCCTGACGCAGATGCCGCGGGCACAGGCGGCGCTGGTGTCGATCGACGCGATGAACGGTGCGGTGCGCGCGCTCACCGGTGGCTACAGCTTTGCCGGCAACAAGTTCAACCGTGCGACGCAGGCCAAGCGCCAGCCCGGTTCAAGCTTCAAACCCTTCGTGTATGCGGCATCGTTCGAGCGCGGCTTCAACCCCGCATCGATCGTCCTCGACGCTCCCGTGGTGTTCCGCGATCGCGTTGGCCACCTCTGGCGGCCGCAGAACGATACGGGCAACTTCGCGGGCCCGATGAGGCTACGCGAAGCGATCGTGCAGTCGCGCAACCTCGTATCGGTCCGTCTGCTCGATGCGATCGGCGTCGACTACGCACGCAAGTACATCAGCCACTTCGGTTTCGACGAGGCGTCGCTGCCGCCGAACCTGTCGATGTCGCTGGGCACTGCGTCGCTGACGCCGCTGTCGGTGGCGCGCGGCTACGCCGTGCTCTACAACGGCGGCTACCGCATCACGCCGTGGTTCATCGATACGGTCAAGGACCGCAACGGCGCCGTCATCTTCAAGGAAAAACCCCTGGTCGGCTGCCACGGTTGCGCAGTGGTCGCGAACGCGAGCGGCGCCGCGACGAACACGGCATCCACCGTCGTCGACGGTTTCAACCTCGGCCCCAGTGCTGCACCGTCGAGCGCGACCGCCGGCAGGCCCACCGCGGCAGGCGACAAGAAGGCCGCCTCGACGACGACGAAGCCCGACGTGACCGGCATGACCCTGGCGCCGCGCGCAATCGACGAACGCATCGGCTACCAGGTCGTCTCCATGCTGCGTGACGTCGTGCTGCGCGGCACGGGAACTGCGGCGAAGGTGCTCGGACGCGAAGACGTCGGCGGCAAGACCGGCTCGACCAATGACCACCGCGACGCCTGGTTCTCCGGCTTCGGCGGCCCGTACATCACGACGGTCTGGGTCGGCCGCGACGACTTCAAGTCCCTCGGCTACCGCGAGTACGGCGGCAAGGCGGCGCTGCCGATCTGGATCGACTACATGCGCGTCGCGCTGAAGGACCAGCCCATCCAGCCGAACGATCCGCCAGAAGGCATGGTGAAGGTCAGCGTCGGCGCCGGGGGACGGCTGACTGCCGGCGCCACGGGCGGCATCACCGAGTGGGTGAAAGCCGAAGATCTCGAGCGCATGCAGAACGATGTCGACTACGGTCCTGCGTCGACGCAGAAGCAGGAACAGGGCTCCGAAGAGTCCTACGACATCTTCTGAACGGGCGTCGGCGCGCGACACCGCGCGTCGACACGGCCGTGCTAGCGTTCAGGCGCCGGTGATCGCCGGTGGCGGAGACCCGCCTCGCCTGCCACGGAGCCGCCATGCGCCCTGCCCGTCAGCACGCACACCAGCACGCCCAGTCCCGCCTGCGGGAGCGCCGCGAACGACTCGCCAGCGAAGCCGCACGGCTCATGGCGGAAAGCGGGATCGCCAATTACCACCAGGCAAAGCTCAAGGCCGCCGAACGCCTCGGCATCAGCGACGACGCATCGCTGCCGCGCAACACCGAAATCGAAACCGCACTGCGCCAGTACCAGCGCCTGTTCGGTCGCGAGACCGCGGGCGAGCTGCATCGTCGTCGCGAGGCGGCGCTGGAGGCGCTGCGCTTCTTCCGCGCATTCGAGCCGCGGCTCGTCGGCCCGGTGCTCGAAGGAACCGCCCACACCCACTCGCCGGTGATGCTGCACCTGCACGCCGATGATGCCGACGCCGTGCACCGGTTCTTCGTCGAGCACGACATCCCGGCTCAGCCGCGCAGCCGGCGGCTGCGGCTCGATCGCCATCGCGAGGCGGACGTGCCGGTCTGGACCTTCAGCGCCGACAACGTGCCGTTCGACGTGACGGTGTTGCCGCATGACGTGCTGCGCCAGGCACCGCTATCGCCGGTCGACGAGAAGCCGATGCGACGTGCGAGCCAGGCGCAACTGCGGCAGATCGTGGCCGAGGCCGAGATCGACGGATTCGAGCGCGGGCTGGGCTGAAGCGCCGCCCGAAAACGACGAAGCCGCGGACATGCCGCGGCTTCGATTCAACGCAAACAGCGGTCAGCGAGTCAGCGCTTGCCGGCGTCCACGTAGTCGCGCTGCGTGGCGCCCGTGTAGATCTGGCGCGGGCGACCGATCTTGTTCTCCGGGTCCTCCTGCTGCTCAAGCCAGTGGCTCACCCAGCCCGCGGTGCGCGCGATCGCGAACATCACCGTGAACATCTCCACCGGGATTCCCAGTGCCTTGTAGATCAGGCCCGAATAGAAGTCGACGTTGGGGTAGAGCTTGCGCGACACGAAGTACTCGTCCTTCAGCGCCGCCTCTTCAAGCTTCAGCGCCACCTCGAGCAGCGGGTCGTTGACGCCCAGCTCGCCGAGCACGTCGTGCGTCATCTTGCGAACCAGGGCAGCGCGCGGGTCGTAGTTCTTGTAGACGCGGTGGCCGAAGCCCATCAGGCGGAAGCCCGAGTTCTTGTCCTTCGCCTTGTCGACTGCGGACTGCACGTTTTCCGGGCGTCCGATCTCAGCAAGCATCTTCAGGACGGCCTCGTTCGCCCCGCCATGCGCCGGGCCCCACAACGCTGCGACGCCGCCGGCGATGCAGGCATACGGGTTCGCGCCGGTCGAGCCGATCAGGCGCACGGTCGACGTCGAGGCGTTCTGCTCGTGGTCGGCGTGCAGGATGAAGAGCAGGTCGAGCGCCTTGGCCGCGACCGGGTTCAGGTCGAGCGGCTCGGCCGGCACTTCCTTCATCATGTGGAGGAAGCGCGTCGTGTAGTCGAGCGAATTCTTCGGGTAGCGGATCGGCCAGCCGATCGAATAGCGGTGGCAGGCGGCGGCGATCGTCGGCACCTTCGCGATCAGGCGGATCGCGGCGAGGCGGCGCTGCGCCGGGTCTTCGAGGTCGAGTTCGTTGTGGTAGAAGCTCGCCATCGAGCCGAGCATGCCCACGAGCATCGCCATCGGATGCGCGTCGTGGCGGAAGCCGTACAGGAACGTGCGGAACGCCTCGTGCATCATCGTGTGATGCGTGACTTCGTGCTCGAAAGACGACGCCTGCTGCGCATCCGGCAGCTCGCCGTTCATGAGCAGGTAGGCGACCTCGAGGAAGTTCGACTTCTCGGCGAGTTGCTCGATCGGATAGCCGCGATAAAGCAGCACGCCCGCGTCGCCATCGATGTACGTGATCGCCGACTTGCAGCTAGCCGTGGCGGTGAAGCCGGGGTCGTAGGTGAAGCAGCCCGTTTCCTTGGGCAACTTCGCGATGTCGATGCACGGCGCGCCGAGGGTCGGATGCTGCACGGGCAGGGTCACGTTGGCATCGCCAGCGGTCAGGGTGACCTGCTGCAGGCCGGATTGGGTCTCGGACACGGAGCGCTCCTGTGGGGCATGCGGCGACGCCGCGCGGGAGGAGATAGGTTCGTTCGCGGGTGCGCCGCTAGCCGCGCATTATCGCACATACGCCCGCGTCGGCCGGCGCAGACAAAGGTCCAATGGACCGTGTGCGGCGCGCTCACTGACGAGGTCCTTCGAACCACACGCACGCAGGCGCGACAGGCAATACGGCCGTCGTCACCAGCACCGGTCACGCAAACGACAACGGCCGCCCCAAGGGCAGCCGTCGTTCGAAGCTTGGAAGCGACCGGACGGAGCCGGATTACTTCTTGCCGTAGCGCTGCCGGAACTTGTCCACGCGGCCGCCGGCATCGAGGATCTTGTTCTTGCCGGTATAGAACGGGTGCGATGCCGACGAGATGTCGACCTTCACCAGCGGGTATTCGTTGCCGTCTTCCCACTTGACCGACTCCTTGCTGCCAAGGGTCGAGCGGGTGAGGAATGCGAAATCCGAGGTGACGTCCTGGAAAACGACGTCGCGGTATTCGGGATGGATGCCGGTCTTCATGGCATTCACCAATCAGGATATGGGAGCCCGGCAGTATAAGGGGCGTGGCGAGCCGGTGCAAGCTGCGTGATGGGCGGCCTCAGGCGCCTAGCGCCGCCCGCATTCGGCGCTCGAACGCGGCCTGGTCATACCGCATGAGAATGCGGCAGTTGTCGGGGGCCCCGCCCTCCCGGCGCCAATCGACGATCGTGGCGCCGCGCGTATGGCGGCCGTCAATCTCGATGGCCACGGGTCGCTCGGCCAGCTCGCTCGCGCCGTCCGGCTCGAGGGCATACGCCATCGCGAGCGCGTCCGCCGAGTGCCAGTGGTCGCCGCGACGGTCGTTGGCCCAATCGCGCGTCTTCTTCGAGATCGAGTCGTAGAAGCGCGCCTTCGTCGAATCGGCCTGCAGCCAGCGTTCGAACTCGTCGTGCGCGAAGCCGTGCGCCATCGTCGCCTCCCAGTCCGCGAGGTCGATGTGGGGGAAGCCTTCGAAGACGATGCGCGCAGCTTCCGGGTCGAAGGCGATGTTGAACTCGGCCGCGGGGGTGATGTTGCCGTGGCCGGTAATCGCCCCGCCCATCACGACGAAGCGCGCGACGCGCGACGGAAGGGTCGGATCGAGCTTCAGCGCCAACGCCACGTTCGTGAGGGGGCCCAGTGCCACCAGCAACAGTTGCCCCGCGTGCTCGTGCGAGAGCCGCAGGATCGCAAGCGCCGCATGCTCGGCTTGTGGCTGGCGCGTCGCCTTCGCGTAAGCGGTGTCGCCGAAACCGTCACGGCCGTGCACGTAGGCGGCGTCGCGCGCCGGATGCAGCAGTGGCGACGCGCATCCGGCGAACACCGGAACGTCCACGCCAGCGACTTCGCAGAGTTTCAACGCGTTGGCGACGGTGTGCTCGAGGCCGACGTTGCCGGCAGCGATGCTCAGGCCGACGATGCGATGGCGCACATCGTCGAATGCCATCAGCAGGGCCAGCGCGTCGTCCACGCCGGGATCGGTATCGATGAGTAATGGAATGCGATCGGTCATCGCGCGATTATGCGCGATGGATGGCGTGTGTCATGCCGAGGCGTATCGCACCGCGTTACCAACCCAGCGCGCGACGATGCGTTCACCGAGTTCCGGCGCTCGCTCGGCGATCTGTTCGCCGAGCGCGTGCACGCGTGGCATGAGGTCGGCATCGCGCGTGAGATCGGCCACGCGGAACTCGGCGATCCCGGTCTGCCGCGTGCCGAGCAGTTCGCCCGGGCCACGTAGTTCCAGATCGCGCTCGGCGATCACGAAGCCATCGTTGGTCTCGCGCATGGTCGCGAGCCGCTCGCGCGCCATCTGCGACAGCGGCGACTGGTAGAGCAGCACGCAACTCGATACCGCGCTGCCGCGCCCTACCCGGCCCCGCAACTGGTGCAGCTGCGACAGTCCGAGGCGCTCCGCGTTCTCGATGATCATCAGCGATGCATTGGGGACGTCCACGCCGACCTCGATGACCGTCGTCGCCACCAGCAGGTCGACCTGGCCGGTCTTGAAGGCAAGCATCGCCGCCTGCTTTTCGGCGGGGCGCATGCGACCGTGCACCAGCCGCAGCCGCAGTTCCGGCAACTGCGCGGCGAGCTGTTCGAACGTGGTCTGCGCCGCGCTCGCCACGACCTCGTCGCTCTCGTCGATCAATGTGCACACCCAGTACGCCTGCCGGCCCTCGGCACACGCGCGACGGATGCGCTCGACGAGTTCGGGACGGCGCTCAGAGGCGAGCACGACCGTCGTGACCGGCGTGCGGCCCGGCGGCAGTTCGTCGATCGTGGAGACATCGAGATCGGCGTACGCGGCCATCGCCAGCGTGCGCGGAATCGGCGTGGCGGTCATCACCAGCTGATGCGGCACCGTGCCGCGCCCACGCGGCCCCTTGTCGACGAGCGCCAGCCGCTGGTGCACGCCGAAACGGTGCTGCTCGTCGACGATGGCAAGCGCGAGGTCATGGAACACCACGCCTTCCTGCATGAGCGCGTGCGTGCCGACAACCATCTGCGCTGCGCCCGATGCGACGTCGGCGAGGACGGCTGCGCGCGCCTTGCCCGTGACTTTGCCGGCCAGCCATGCGACGCGTACGCCGAGCGGCTCGAGCCAGAGGCGCAGGTTGACGAGGTGTTGCTCGGCGAGCAGCTCGGTGGGCGCCATCAACGCGGCCTGCTGACGCTGGCCCACCGCGAGCAACGCAGCCATCGCGGCGACGACGGTCTTGCCGGAGCCCACGTCGCCCTGCACGAGGCGCAACATCGGCACCGGCTGCGCGAGGTCGGCGGCGATCTCGCCGAAAACGCGCGACTGTGCGGCGGTAAGCCGGAACGGCAGTGCGTCGCGAAGCCCTTGCGCCAGCTTGGCGTCAGCGAGTGCGGGCGCCGCATGCGCGCGGTGCGCGCGCCGTTGACCGCGCAGGCTCAGGTGATGCGCGAGCAGTTCTTCCAGGGCCAGCCGTCGTTGAGCCGGGTGGCGTCCGCACAGCAGCGCGGCGATGTCGTCGTCGGCCGCCGGGCGATGCACGGTCAGCAAGGCCTGCCGCAGCGATGGCAACCCGAGGTCCGACCACCACGCGGTCGGCAACAACTCGAGGGCTTCGTCCGGCGGCAGGCGATCCAGCGCGAGACCGATCAGGCGTCGCAGCGTTGCCGGCGCAACGCCCTCGATCTGCGGATACACCGGATCGAGTGCGCTGCCGAGCACCGCGTCGGCCTCGACCGGGCGATAACTCGGATGCACGATCTCCAGCCCCTGCGGCCCGAGTCGCGGCGTGCCGAAGCAGCGGAACCGCGCTCCGGGCTCGAACTGCGCCACCTGCGCCGCCCGAAAATGGAAGAAGCGCAGCAACAACGTGGCGCGCGAGTCGTCCGAGATCGCGACCTTCAGCATCGGCCGATAGCGGAAGCCCTTCTCCACCGCGTCGACGACGCCTTCCACCTGCGCCGCAGTGCCCGGCTGGAGGTCGCGGATCGGCACGATCCGGGTGCGATCCTCGTACCCGCGCGGCAGTTGCAACCACAGGTCCTGCACCATCGACAGCCCGCGCGACGCGAGCTTTTCGGCGAGTGCGGGCCCGCAGCCACGCAGCGTCGTCAGCGGCGCATTGCCGGCCGGCGCAATGGCCGGCGTCGATCGCGCCGGGCGCGGCATCTCAGCCGAGCACGAGGATCGCGTCGACCTCGAAGCGGGCGCCCTTCGGCAGCCCCGCGACTTCGATCGTCGAACGTGCGGGGTACGGCGCCTGGAAGTACTCGGCCATCACGGCGTTGACGGCCGCGAAGTCACCGAGGTCGGCGAGGTACAGGCCCAGCCGCACCACGCCGTCGAGCGATCCACCCGCGGCCTCGCAGACCGCGCGCAGGTTGTCGAATGCCCGGCGCGTCTGCGTGCCGATGTCGCCGTCGACCAACGCCCCGGTCGCGGGATCGAGCGGAATCTGGCCGGACAGGAAGACGGTATCGCCAGCGCGCACGGCCTGCGAATACGGGCCGATAGCGGCGGGTGCGAGGTCGGTATGGACGGGCGTTCGCATGGGCAGGGCCGTTGTGGGGACGCGCGAATAGTAAGCGCTGGATATTCCGCCATTCTCACGCGGCCCGTCGCAGTGCATGCGACGCGCCCGCTAGATGCGTTGCACGCCGAGGGCCACGTTGAGCTTGCGAACCTTGCGGATGACGTCCGCCAGATGGCTGCGGCTGGTCACCTCGATTCCGAATCGCAGCACCGCGACGTTCGCGTCGCGCTCGATGTACTCGACGCGATCGATGTTGGCCTTTGCGTCCGCAATGCCCGCGGCCACCTGCGCGAGCGCACCCGGCCGGTTGTCGACCTCGATCTTGAGCGCCGCGTGGAAATCGCCATGCACCACGCGATCCCAGCCGATCGGCACCCAGCGATCCGGCGACTTGCGGTAGTCGACGACGTTCGGGCAATCGATGCGGTGCACGACGATGCCGCGGCCGGCGGTGTGGTAACCCATGATCTCGTCGCCCGGCACCGGCAGGCAGCAGACGGCGAACGAGATGACGCCCTTCTCGTTGCCGGTGATCAGGATCCGGTCCTGCGGCGCGTGCACGTAGTTCTCGGCGCGGCGTTGCAGGTTCTGGCCCCGCTCGCGGACCAGCGCGAGCGCCACCTGCTGCGGCATGCGGTTGCCGAGCGCGATCTCGGCCAGCAGCGCTTCCAGGCGTGGATAGCGGTGCTCGGAGAGGTAGGCCTCGAGCCGCGCGGCCGGCACGCGCTCGAGCGAGGTATCGAGCGCCTCGAGCGCACGGTCGAGCATGCGATGGCCGATCTGCACGGCGTCCTCGTGCTCGAGCTGCTTGAGCTGCTGGCGGATCGCCGTACGTGCCTTGCCGGTGACCACGAACTCCAGCCATTGCGGCTTCGGCGCGGACGAGCGCGCGGTGATCACGTCGACGCGCTGGCCGCTGACCAGCTTGGTGCGAAGCGGCACCAGCTTGCCATCGACGCGCGAGGCCACCGCGGTGTTTCCGATGTCGGTATGCACCGCGTACGCGAAATCGAGCGATGTCGAATTGCGCGGCAGGCTCAGGATGTCGCCCTTCGGCGTGAATACGTAGACCTCGTCCGGGAACAGGTCGACCTTGACGTTCTCGAGGAACTCCAGCGACGAGCCTGCGGACCGCTGGCTTTCGACGAGATTCGTGATCCAGTGGTGCGCGCGGCTCTGCGCGCCATTGAACCCGTCGCCGCCAAACTTGTACGACCAGTGCGCCGCGATGCCGCGCTCGGCGACGAGGTCCATCTCCTCGGTACGAATCTGCACTTCCACCGGCGAGCCGTAGGGCCCGAACAGCACGGTGTGCAGCGACTGGTAGCCGTTCGCCTTCGGGATCGCGATGAAGTCGCGGAAACGCGAGTCCAACGGTTTGTACGCACTGTGCGCGACACCCAACGCCCGGTAGCAGTCGCCGACGTTGCGCACGACCACTCGGAAGCCGAACACGTCCATCACCTGCTTGAAGCTTTTGTGCTCCGTGCGCATCTTCGTGTAGATGCTCCACGGGGATTTGACCCGGCTCACCAGCCGGTGCATGAGCTTGTCCTTCGCGAGCTTCTGCGCGAGGTTCGCCTCGATCTGCGTGAGCAACTCGCGACGCATCACCGGCTGCGTCAGGATGCGGCGCGAGATGACCGCGTGTCGCCACGGGTGCAGGCCGCGGAAACCGTGGTCCTGCAGTTCGGCCTTGAACAGGTTCATGCCCAGGCGCTGCGCGATCGGCGCATAGATCTCGATCGTCTCGCGCGCGATGCGTTTGCGCGACTCGGGGCTTTGCGCGCCGAGCGTCCGCATGTTGTGCAGCCGGTCGGCGAGCTTGATGAGGATGACGCGCAGGTCGCGCGACATCGCCAACAGCATCTTGCGGAAACTCTCCGCCGCGGCTTCCTGCCGGTCGCGGAACTGCAGCTTGTCGAGTTTGGTCACGCCTTCGACCAGCTCGGCGACCGTCGGCCCGAACTCTTCGACCAGCTGCGCGTGCGACAGCTCGGTGTCCTCCAGCGTGTCGTGCAGGATCGCCGCGATCAGCGTCTCGACGTCCAGGCCCTGCTCGGCCAGTACCTGCGCCACCGCAACGGGATGCGTGATGTAGGGCTCGCCGGATTTACGCGTCTGGCCCGCGTGCGCCTCGGCACCCAGGCGCCATGCCTTGACGAGCAGCGCTCGCTGGTCGTCGTCGAGATACGCGGCCGCTCGCTCCAGCTCGCGGACGTACTCCGGCACCTCGCCGGTCGGAACCGGCAATGGCACGGCTTTCGGGCTGGTGACGCGATCAAAAGAACTCATCGAATCCGACTATACGGCCGGCTCAGGGTGGCGCAATGCTTTCACCGCGACGCCGCGCCTGCCGCTTCGCCGGGATCTACGTTCATGGCGTCAACCTGAAATGAAAAACCCCGCGCAGGCGGGGTTTTCCGGGCAGCGAGGTAAGACGCTGGATCAGTCGTCGCCCTTCGAGAGGTCGTCGTCGGCGACCACTTCCGCGGCGGCCCACTCAAGCGCCTCGCGCTCCTTGCGCTCGCGCTCGGCCTTTTCGACGGCATCGATGTAATCGGTGTCGATCCGGCGCGAGGCGATTTCGCGCAGGGCGAGCACGGTCGGCTTGTCGTTCGAGTCGTTCTCGATCTGGGCATCGACGCCGCCGGCGAGCTGGCGGGCGCGCTTGGCAGCCATCATGACGAGCTCGAAGCGGTTGTCGACGACCTTCAGGCAATCTTCTACGGTGATGCGGGCCATGGAGCTCCCGGCGGCCGAACGGCACGCCACGTGGGTCGAAAGGGGATGGCAGTGTAGGCCGGCCCCGGCAGCGAGGCAAGCCTTTCCTTTGGAATCAGTCAGTTAGCCGGCCAGGACGGCTCGTCGGCGAGCAACGCGGTGATCAGCCGGGAATGCCGGGCGATCTGCGGATCGCGACGAAGCCGACTCGCGGTGAAGATCGCGCACATCTCGGCGACCGCGGCTTCGAAGTCCTCGTTCACCACCAGGTAGTCGAACTCGCCGTAGTGGCTCATCTCGTCGCGGGCTGCGAGCAGCCGCTGCTGCATCACCGCCTCGGTGTCCTGGCCGCGCTTGCGCATCCGCTCTTCGAGCGCGGCCCGCGACGGCGGCAGGATGAACACGCTGATCGCGTCCGGCACCTTGGCGCGGACCTGGCGCGCGCCCTGCCAGTCGATCTCCAGAAGCACGTCGCGGCCGGCGTTCAACTGCGGCTCGACCGACTGCCGGGCCGTGCCCTTCCAGTCGCCGTGGACCAGCGCGTGCTCGAAGAAGTCGCCGGCGCCCACCATCGACTGGAAGCCGTCGGCGGTGACGAAGTGGTAGTGCTCGGCGTGCCGCTCGCCCGGCCGCGGCGCGCGCGAGGTGAACGAGATCGACAGCGCGATGTTGGGATCGCGGGCGAGCACCGCGTTGACGATGCTCGATTTGCCCGCGCCGGACGGCGCCGCCACGATGAAGAGGGTTCCGCGCATGGGCCGTTTCGATCGTCTGCGGGTATCGGCGGGGCCGGGCTGCCGAATGCTAACCGCTTTGGCGGCCGCCCTGTCCGGCGCGGCTATTCGAGGTTCTGGACCTGCTCGCGGATCTGGTCGATCAGCACCTTGAGATCAATCGCCGCCGCGGACGTGCGGCTGTCCACCGACTTGCTGCCGAGCGTATTGGCCTCGCGATTGAACTCCTGGAGCAGGAAGTCGAGGCGACGGCCCACCGCCTCGCGCAGCTTCAGCACCCGACGGGCCTCGCTGAGGTGCGCGTCGAGGCGATCGAGCTCCTCGTCGATATCGAGCTTCTGGAGCGCGAGCACCAGTTCCTGCTCGATGCGACCGGGATCGACCGGAACCGGGAGGTCGGCCAGCCGCGACTGCAGGCGCGTGCGCTGGCCTTCGCGGATCGCCGGGATGCATTCGCGCACGACGTCGCGGATGGACGCGATCCCGTCGAGGCGTTCGGTGATCGCCTGCGCCAGCTTGCCGCCTTCGCGCTCGCGTGCGGCGACGAATTCGTCGAGGACGGCGTCGAGCAGCGCGAGCGCATCGCCCTGCAGCGCGGCCGTGTCGACGCCCTCGCTCTTCACCACTCCGGGAATCAGCAGCAACTGCGAGAAGTCGGTGCGCAGGCCGGGGAATTCGTTTTCCAGCTCGCGCGACAGGCGCGAGAGTTCGGTGAGGCGGCCGCGATCGACCTGTAACGCGCCGGCGCCGTCGACCGCGCGAAAGCGAAGGCTCACGTCGACCTTGCCGCGACTGATACGCGCGCCAATGCGTTCGCGCAGCGCGGGTTCCAGCGCGCGCAACTCGTCCGGCAGGCGCGTGGCGATCTCGAGGAAGCGGTGGTTCACGCTGCGCAGCTCGCACGTAAGCGTGCCGTGGGCGGTCGTGGATTCACCGCCTGCGAAGGCGGTCATGCTGCGGATGGACATCGCGACTCCGGCCCGGGCCTCGGGGGCGTGGATGGTACGCTCACGCGCCGTCGCCCGGATATCGCCGCCCATGAGCGCGACCGCACCGTTTTCACGTCCGTCCGGCCGCGCGCCCGACGAACTGCGCGCCATCCGCATCACGCGCGGATTCACCAAACATGCCGAAGGCTCCGTCCTTGTCGAGTTCGGCGACACCCGCGTGCTGTGCACCGCGTCGGTCGAGAACCGCGCTCCCGGCTTCCTGCGCGGCAAGAGCGAAGGCTGGGTCACCGGCGAATACGGAATGCTTCCGCGGGCGACGCACACCCGCAACGATCGCGAGGCGGCGCGCGGCAAGCAGGGTGGGCGCACCCTCGAGATCCAGCGCCTGATCGGACGCTCGCTGCGCGCGTGCGTCGACCGCCGCCTGCTGGGCGAACGCACGATCACGCTCGACTGCGACGTGCTGCAGGCCGATGGCGGCACCCGCACCGCCGCGATCACGGGCGCCTACGTCGCGCTGGTCGACGCTGTGCAGGGATTGCTGTCGCGCGGCGACCTCAAGCGTGATCCGGTGTTCGGTGCGGTCGCAGCCGTCTCCGTCGGCATCTACCGCGGCGTCCCGGTGCTCGACCTCGACTACGCCGAGGACAGCGATTGCGATACCGACATGAATGTCGTCATGAACGATGGCGGCGGGTTCATCGAGCTGCAGGGCACCGCGGAGGGCCACGCCTTTCGACGCGATGAACTCGATGCGCTCACGGCGCTGGCGGAAGCCGGAATCGCGCAGCTCGTCACGCTCCAGCGCGAGGCGCTCGGCCGCTGATCCACCCTGCGTACACCGTCGCGGCGCGACGATGCGGCGCATGAAGCTCGTCGTTGCCAGCGGAAACCCCGGAAAGCTTGCCGAGTTCGCCCGCCTGCTGGCGCCGCTCGGGCTCGACTGCGTGCCGCAGTCCGGCTTCGGCGTCGACGACGTGGAAGAGACCGGCCTGACCTTCGTCGAAAACGCGCTGCTGAAGGCGCGGCATTGCGCACGGGTGAGCGGGTTGCCGGCGCTGGCCGATGATTCCGGGCTGTGCGTCGATGCGCTTGGCGGCGCACCGGGCCTCTACTCGGCGCGCTATGCCGGAAAGGACGCCACCGCCGCGGCCAACATCGAGAAGCTGCTCGACGCGCTGCGCGGCCGCCCCGATGCGGAGCGCGGCGCCTACTTCCACGCTGCGATCGTGCTCCTGCGTCACCCAGCCGATCCGCGACCGCTGATCGCCGAAGGCAGCTGGCACGGCCGCATCCTCGCAGCGCCGCGCGGCGTATCTGGATTCGGATACGACCCCGTATTCCTCGATCCGGCCAGCGGCCTTTCAGCCGCCGAGCTGGATCCCGCAACCAAGGCACGGATCAGTCATCGCGGCCGCGCTGTAGGGGCGCTGGCCGCGAAACTCGCCGAAGGGAGCACCCCATGAACGGCATGCAGCATCCGCTCGACGTCGGCTGGCAGGCGCGGCCCCCGGCCCTGGCATTCGCCTGCGCCGCGGGCGTGTTCTTCGCGCTGCTGGCGGCGGTCAGGCTCGGGCCCATGGCCGGGCTCGTCGTGGTGCTGGCCTCGGCGGTCGCCGCGATGGCGCGCA
>NZ_VTRV01000055.1 GCF_008274655.1 Cognatilysobacter lacus
CGGCACTGCCGGTGCATGGACCGCGCATGACGGCGAACGACGCGTCACCCTTGCGCACGCCGGCCTCTACGACGCGTCGCACGAGGTGGTCGGCGCCGGCGCCGACCGCGTGCTGGCGCCGATGCCCGGCCGCATCGTGGTGACACGCGTGCAGCCCGGTGATGCCGTCACCCTCGGGCAGGAGGTCATGGTGATCGAAGCCATGAAGATGGAGCTGAGCCTCAAGTCGCCACGCGACGGCGTGGTTTCGGAGGTGCGCGGCGCCACCGGCGATTTCGTCGACGGCGACGCGGCGCTGGTGCTGCTCGAGGCGGTGTCGTGAGCGACTTCGTACGCATCGTCGAAGTCGGCCCGCGCGACGGGCTGCAGAACGAAAAGACCATCATCGCGACGGCCGACAAGATCGCGCTGATCAATCGGTTGTCGGCGACCGGGCTGCCCGTGATCGAGGCGACCAGCTTCGTCAGCCCCAAGTGGGTGCCGCAGCTCGCGGATGCGGCGGATGTCTACCGCGGCATCACGAAGCGAAGCGGCGTCGACTACCCCGTGCTGGTGCCGAACCTGCAGGGGTATGAGCGCGCGCGCGAAGTCGGCGTCTCGCACATCGCGGTGTTTTCCGCGGCGTCGGAATCGTTCAACCGCAAGAACATCAACGCGTCGATCGAGGAATCGCTCGCGCGCTTTGCACCAGTCATGGTGCGCGCCAGGGCGGACGGCGTGCGCGTTCGCGGCTACGTGTCCACCGTACTCGGCTGCCCGTACCAGGGCGACGTCGACGTCGCCGACGTGGTCCGCGTGGCGAGCGCGCTCCATCAGATGGGCTGCGAGGAGGTCTCGCTCGGCGATACCATCGGTACGGGCACCCCGACCAAGGCGCGCGCCATGTTGCGCGCCGTGGCCGGCGAAGTGCCGATGAAGGCACTGGCCGTGCACTTCCACGATACGTACGGCCAGGCGCTCGCGAACATCCTCGCGTGCATCGAGGAAGGCGTGCGCGTGGTCGATGCCGCGGTCTCCGGCACCGGTGGATGTCCGTACGCGAAAGGCGCGAGCGGCAACGTCGCCACCGAGGACGCCGTCTACATGCTGCACGGGATGGGCATGTCGACGGGCGTGGACCTCGACTCACTGGTCGACACGGGTCGCTGGCTCGCTGCGTTGCTGGGCCGCGAAACGTCGAGCAAGGTCACGCGCGCCCGGAGCCCCGACGCATGACGCGCGCCGACTACACCATCCGTCACATCGAGGCGCGCGACGACTCGGCCATGGCGCACATCATCCGCACCGTGATGCCCGAATTCGGCGCCTGCGGCTCGGGCTTCGCGATCAACGATCCGGAGGTGGACTGGATGCATCGCGCGTACTCCGCGCCGCGCAGTGCCTACTTCGTGGTCGAGGTAAATGGCGAGGTGGTCGGCGGCGGCGGTGTCGCGCAGCTGGACGGCGGCGATGCAAGTACCTGCGAACTTCGCAAGATGTATTTCCTGCCGACCGCTCGCGGCCTTGGTGCGGGCGCCGCGCTGATGGAAAGGTCGCTGGAGAAGGCGCGTGAATTCGGCTTCACCCGCTGCTATCTCGAAACGCTCACGGGCATGGACGCAGCGATGCGGCTGTACGAGCGTTCGGGTTTCATGCGGATCGACGCGCCCATGGGCGCGACCGGGCACGGCGGCTGCGACCTCTGGTACCTGAGGGAGCTCTGACATGAAACGTGTGCTGTGCGCGGTGCTGTCGCTGGCTCTGCTCGCGGCGTTGCCGGTGCGAGCCGAAACGTTCCTGCTCGTCCCGGCACGTGTGTGGACCGGCGAAGGCGCTTCGCATGCCGGCTGGACGGTGCTGGTGCGCGATGGCGCGATCGCCGCGGTCGGGCCGGCGGCGGGAATCGCCGCACCTGCCGACGCGCGCCGCATGGAGCTCCCGGGCGCCACGCTGACGCCTGGGCTCATCGACCTGCACTCGCACCTGTTCCTGCATCCCTACGACGAAGAGAGCTGGAATGACCAGGTGCTGAAGGAGCCGGAAGCGTATCGCACGCTGCAGGCCGCCAAATTCGCCGGCGACACGCTGCGCGCCGGCTTCACCACGTTGCGCGACCTGGGCACCGAGGGCGCGGGCTTCGCCGACGTGGCGCTCAAGCGGGCGATCGACGAAGGCCTGGTCGCCGGCCCGCGGCTGTTCGTGTCGACGCGCGCAATCGTCGCGACGTCGAGCTATGGTCCGGGCCCGCGGGGATTCCGCCCGGACGCTGACTTGCCCGGCGGCGCGCAGGAGATCAGCGGCGCCGATGAAGCGACCCGCGCGGTGCGCGAACAGGCCGGGCGCGGTGCCGACTGGATCAAGTTCTATGCGGACTATCGCGTGGGTCCGAACGGCACCACGCAGCCCGCGTTCACGGCTGCGGAGATGCACGCCATCGTCGAGGCGGCGCACACCGGCGGGCGGCCGGTGGCCGCGCATGCAGCCACCGACGCGGGCATGCGCATGGCGGTGGAAGCCGGCGTCAACACGATCGAGCACGGCTACGGCGGGACGCCTGCGACCTTCCGGCTGATGCACGACCGGCACGTCGCCTACCTGCCGACGCTCACCGCGGTCGAGGCGACGGAGACCTACTTCAACCATTACGTCGCGGGCACGACGCCGGCCACCGCAAAGATCGCCGAATCGCAAAAGGCGTTTCGCACGGCGATGGCCGAGGGCGTGACGATCGGCTGCGGCAGCGACGTCGGCGTGTTCCGCCATGGCGACAACTGGCGCGAACCGGCGCTGATGGTGAAGGCCGGGATGTCGCCGGTCGACGCCATGCGCGCATGCACGTCGACGGCCGCCGCGATCCTGAAGCAGCAGGACCGCTTCGGCCGCATCGCGGTCGGCCTGAGGGCGGATCTGGCCGCATTCGCAGGCGACCCGACGTTGCATATCGAAGACCTGCGCAAGCCGGTGCTAGCGATGAAGGACGGCGTGTCTTATCGACAGCCGGAGAGCGACGCGCCGCAGGGCGCGCGCTGACCGGCCCTGACGCAGCGGCCGGGCGCCACGCACCAACGGTCTTGGCTGCGTCGGCTGCGCGGCGGTCGACCGGTGGAGGCGCACGTCGCTACGTGTCGGCAGGTTTCACTCACACCGCTCCGGCGGGCCTCTCCTGCGGCAGCCCGGTAGAATCGCCGCCTTTCCAGTGCCTCGAGGGACCGCCATGCAGACTTCAAATGCCCGCGCCGTAATTACCGGTGGTGTGTCCGGCCTGGGCTTCGCCGTGGCGCAGCGCCTCGTCCGCGACGGTGGGCGCGTGGCGCTGTTCGACGTCAATGCGGAAAAGGGCGAGCTGGCGGTCGCCGAACTGGGCGCGGACAAGGCGAAATTCTTCCGCACCGACGTGACCGACGAGGCCGGCGTCGTCGCGAACGTGGCAGCGGCTGCCGCGTTCCTCGGCGGCCTGAACGTGACCATGAACTGCGCCGGCATCCTCGGCGCCGGTCGGGTGCTGGGCAAGGAAGGAGCGATGCCGCTGTCGCAGTTCCAGGGCACGGTGATGGTGAACCTGGTCGGCTCGTTCAACGTCGCCAAGGCCTGCGCGGCACTGATGCAGAACAACGAAGCCGGCCCAGACGGCGAGCGCGGCGTGATCATCAACACCGCGTCGGTGGCGGCCTACGAAGGGCAGATCGGGCAGGCGGCGTACTCGGCGTCCAAGGGCGGCGTGGTGGCGATGACGCTGCCGATGGCGCGCGAACTCGCCCGCTTCGGCATCCGCGTGGTGACCATCGCGCCCGGCGTCTTCTGGACGCCGATGGTCGACGGAATGCCGGACAGCGTGCAGCAGTCGTTGGCCGCGTCGATCCCGTTTCCGTCGCGGCTTGGCAAGCCCGAGGAGTTCGCGGACCTCGCCGCATACATCCTCGGCAACACGTACATCAACGGCGAGACGATCCGCCTCGACGGCGCAACGCGCCTCGCGCCGAAGTAACGCTGCACCAATGCTCGGGGCGCTTGCACACCGCGCCTCCAAACGAACACGAACCACGGGCTGCACATGAAGGCTTACGACATCAAGAAGGGCAACGTCGTCGAACATAACGGCGGCGTGTACCAGATCCGCGACATCGAGCGCAGCTCGCCGCAGGGGCGCGGCGGGAACGTGCGCTTCCGCTTCACGATGTACAGCGTGCCGGGCGCGAACAAGCTCGACGCCAGCTTCGACGGCGACGACGACCTGCGCGAAGTCGACCTGGCGCGCCGTCAGGCCACCTTTTCCTACAAGGATGGCGAGGCATTCGTGTTCCTCGATGACGAGGACTACACGCCCTACGCGCTCGACGCGGACGTGGTCGGCGATCTGGCGGGCTACGTGGTGCCGGACCTTGCCGGCTGCTACATCCAGGTCATCGACGACGCGCCGGTCGGGCTGCAGTTGCCGCAGACGGTGACGATGGAGGTCGTGGAGACGCCGCCGGAACTCAAGGGCGGCACGGCCACCAAGCGCCCGAAGCCGGCGCGCCTGTCGACCGGCCTCGAGATCATGGTTCCCGAATACATCGGCAACGGCGAGCGTGTGCTGGTGAACACGACGACGGGCGAGTTTGCCGGTCGGGCCGACTGATCGGTTGCACGTGTAGCCCGGTCGCCTGACGGCGCGCCGGGCCGTCGCGCGAATCTGCGCCCGGCATGGCGCAGCGCGCGCCGTCGCCTCGAGACGTCAACCGCCGGGCGAATGGCGCTCGAGCCACTTGCGTGACATCCGGCGCACCGAGTCGTCCGACGCCGGCTCGTGCAGCAGTTCGTGCACCTCGCGCCACGCCAGTGCCAGCGACTCGTCGCTGACGACGAATGCCTCGTTGCCGCCCGCGCGCACGACGTACCGCACGTCGTAGTGCCAATGCGCGGGCGTGTCGCCGCGCGCGGGGATCCAGTGGCGGTCCAGGTCGAACAGGCCGGGCTCGAGTGTCAGGTCGTCGAGCCCCGATTCCTCCTCGGCCTCCTTGAGCGCGACGCGCGAGAGGTCGGGATCGCCGTCGGCATGGCCGCCGAGCTGCAGCCAGCGACCGAGCTTGCGGTGATGCGTGAGCAGGACGCGCGTACCGCCGCGATCCACCAGCCACGCCGAGCCCGTGAAGTGGCCGGCGAGGCGCTCGCGGGTGAAGGGTCGCGTGTCGAGCGCCGCGAGAAGCTCGCCGAAATGCGCGACGGTTTCGGCCTCGTCGGGCCAACGCGCAGCGTAGCCATCGAGGTCGGAGCGCAGGCGCCCGATCGGGTCGGCGCTTTCGTGCATGACGTCCATACGGCAGCGCTTGTCTGGTTGCGGTGCACCATTATCGCTGTTCACGTTCGCAGCGACTTGTGCGCGCACGCCGGCAGCGGATATGGTCCACGGGTTCCCGGCATGCGAGTGCCGGGTCTTATCCCCGGGGGAGAACACCTGAATGCTGTTCCAGCGCAGAAAGCCGCTCGACCTGATCCTTGCGACCGCCGAAAAGCGATCGCTCAAGCGCCAGCTCGGCGCGTTCGACCTGACGATGCTCGGCATCGGCGCCGTCATCGGCACGGGTATCTTCGTGCTCACGGCGGTGGCGGCCCAGAAGGCCGGCCCCGGCATGATGTACTCGTTCCTGATCGCCGGCTTCGTCTGCGCGCTGACGGCACTGATGTACTCCGAGATCGCGGCGATGGTGCCGGTCTCCGGCTCGGCTTACACGTACTCGTACGCCGTGCTGGGCGAGCTGATCGCGTGGATGGTCGGCTGGGCCCTGATCCTCGAGTACGCGGTGGCTGCGGGTGCCGTGGCGGTCGGGTGGTCGGGTTATGCGAACGGCTTCCTGCATGCGCACGGCATGGGGTTGCCGACCGCGTTGCTGTCCGGGCCGTTCGACCCGGTCACCCTTCCCGATGGCACCACCGCGCGGGGCAGCTTCAACCTGATCGCGTTCGTGCTTGCGTTGCTGGTCACCTGGCTGCTGGTCATCGGCACCAGCAAGTCGGCAAAGGTCACTTCGGTGCTCGTGCTGATCAAGATCGCCGCGCTCACCGCGTTCGTGATGCTGACGTTCCCGGCGGTGAAGTCGACCAACTTCGTGCCGATGTTGCCGAACGGCTGGGGTACCCCGCTTTCGGGCGTGGGCGTCCTGGGCGCCGCCGCATCGATCTTCTTCGCGTACGTGGGCTTCGACGCGGTCTCGACCGCGGCGGAAGAGACCAAGAATCCGAACCGCAACATCCCGATCGGACTGATCGGCTCGCTCGGCGTCTGCACGGTCTTCTACCTGCTGGTTGCGTACACGGCCGTGGGCTCCATGGGCGCGCAGCCCGGTGGGCCGCTGTCGATGAGCAAGGAACCGCTGGCGTTCGTGCTGCGCAACATCGGTTGGCCGCGCGTGGGTGACCTCGTCGCGGGCGCCGCGATCATCGCGCTGCCTTCGGTGGTGCTGATGATGATGTTCGGCCAGACGCGCATCCTGTTCACGATGGCGCGCGACGGGCTGATGCCGTCGGTGTTCGCAAAGGTGCACCCGCGCTTCCACACGCCGCACGTGGTGACGTGGACGACGGGCATCTTCGTCGCGTTCTTCGCGGCGCTGTTCCCGGTGAGCGCGCTGGCCGACATCTCCAATGCCGGCACGCTGTTCGCGTTCTTCATGGTCTGCACGGGCGTGATGATCCTGCGTCGTACCGAGCCGAACCGGGCACGCCCGTTCCGCACGCCGCTCGTCTGGATCGTGGGCCCGCTCGCGCTCGGTGGCTGCCTGCTGCTGTTCTTCAGCCTTGGCTGGGACCCGACCATCAAGTTCTTCTGCGCATGGGCCGTGCTCGGCCTGATCATCTACTTCCTGTTCGCGCGCAAGAACAGCCACCTGGCGCACGGGGAGCCGATCGAACTGCACGAAGAGCCCGAGCCGCATATCCACAAGTGATGGTTCGAGCGTTATTGATGTCCGGACGGCGCGGGAAACCGCGCCGTCTTCTTTTGTCCGGCCGCTCAGGCTGTCGAGGCCTCCTTTCGCCGCATCGGAATGCACGCCCGCAACGCCCGCTGCCCTAAAATGCCGCGCATGACCGCTTCCCTGCCCTACGATCCGCAGCGTCTTGCCGTCTGCGCCGACGAGATCATCGTCAATGTGCGCGAGCTCGCCGCGCGCGGGTGGACGCCCGCGACCAGCAGCAACTTCTCGCGCCGCATGGACCCGTCGCACATCGCGATCACCGTGTCCGGTCGCGACAAGGGTCGCCTCGTGGCCGACGACATCATGGTCGTCGACCTCGAAGGTCAGCCCGTCGCCACGTCGCAGAAATCGTCGGCGGAGACGCTGCTGCACAGCCAGCTGTATGCGCGGTTCGACGACGTCGGCTGCGTACTGCACACGCACTCGCTGAACCAGACAGTGGCCTCGCGCTTGTACGCGCGCCGCGGTTCCATTCGACTGGAAGGCTATGAACTGCTGAAGGCGTTCATCGGCAACAGCACGCACGACATGGCGATCGACCTGCCGGTGTTGCCCAATTCGCAGGACATGCCCGAACTCGCCGCGCAGGTGGAAGCGCTGCTCGACGCCGGCCCGCTCTGGGGCTACCTGATCGAGGGTCACGGCCTCTACGCCTGGGGCCGCGACATGCCCGAGGCACGCCGCCACCTCGAAGCCTTCGAGTTCCTGCTCGCCTGCGAGCTCGAGATGCGCCGGCAGGGCGCGTCGATTTCTTCCACCTGAATCGCACTACGGGAGCGCCATGAGCCGCCTGCGCATCTTCAACGAAACCACGCCGGACCGGCCGGATTTCGTCTCCACAGATGTCGCCGACATCGCGCGCGAACTCGCGCCGATCGGCGTCGGATTCGAGCAGTGGGAGGCCAGCCAACCGGTACGACCCGGCGACGAGCCCGACATCATCCTCGACGCGTACCGCAGGGACATCGACCGGCTGGTCGCCGAACGCGGCTTCAAGTCGGTCGACGTCGTGAGCATTTCGCCGGCGCACCCGAACCACGCGGAGATGCGCACGAAGTTCCTCGACGAACACTTCCACAAAGAGGACGAGGTGCGCTTCTTCGTCGCCGGCTCCGGCCTGTTTACGCTGCATGTCGGCGAGAAGGTCTACGAGATGAAGTGCGAGCAAGGCGATCTGATCTCGGTGCCGGATTCCACGCTGCACTGGTTCGACATGGGCCCGGAGCCGGACTTCGTCGCGATCCGCTTCTTCACCGAAGCCGACGGCTGGGTGGGCCACTTCACCGGCACCGACATCGCGCAGCGGTTCCCGCGCTTCGAGAAGGGCGCCGCCGGCTGAGGCCGCGTCCGGTCGCATTCCCGGCAGCCCCGGTCCGCAGGCGCAGCCCGTTTCAATTCCGAGATTCCCCATGCCCGTCCGCGCCATCCTGACCGACATCGAAGGCACGACCAGCAGCATCTCGTTCGTCAAGGACGTGCTGTTCCCCTACGCGCGTCGCGCCCTACCCGCTTTCGTGCACGAGCATGGGCAGGAGGCGGACGTACGCCGCTGGCTCGACGAGGTCGCCGTCGAACAGGGCGGCATCTGCAATGACGACACGATCGTCGAAGTGCTGCAGGGCTGGATCGACCAGGATCGCAAGCACACGGCGCTGAAGGCGCTGCAGGGCATGGTGTGGAGCGCGGGGTATGAGAGCGCCGACTTCACCGCGCACATGTATCCGGATGCCGCCCACGCGCTGCGGGAATGGCGTGACGCCGGCTATCCGATCTATGTGTATTCCTCGGGCAGCGTGGCGGCGCAGAAGCTGTTCTTCGGCCATAGCGACGCCGGGGACCTGACGTCCCTCGTCTCCGGCTGGTTCGACACCGAGATGGGCGGCAAGCGCGAGGCGGCGAGCTACGCGCGCATTGCCGAGTCCATCGGCACCGCGCCCGGCGACATCCTGTTCCTGTCGGACGTGGTCGAGGAACTGGACGCCGCGCGCCAGGCGGGGATGCAGACGCTTCTGGTCGACCGCATCAACGACTATCCGCAGCCGCGCAGCGGAGATGCCATGCATGGGCACCGACGCATCGAATCGTTCGCCAGCGCCGGCGTCTGACCGGGGAACGCGCTCCGGCGCACGCTGGCGTCCGACGACGCCGCGGACGCAAGGCGCGAACAACCGTCAGGGCGAGGCGGCTTCCAGCCGATAGGCCGTGTCGGCATGCTGCTCGCCCTGCCACGGGTCAAACGCGCGCACTTCGACGCGGTGCTGCCCCGCCGCGAGCGACGTCGGCAGTGCGCCGCGCCACAGGTGCGTCGAGACCTGCGCTTCGGGCGAGCGGTCGTAGCCGCGCAACGCTGGCGACGCGTCGTCGCGCGCGTTTTCCGCCAGCATCCATGGATCCGCCTGTTCGATACGCTTCATCGGTTGCCAGTCGCCGCCGTCGACGCGGTACTCGACGCGCTCGTCGCGCAGGCCCATCCAGACGTTCGCGTAAATGCCCCAAGCCGGATATGCGCCGCGCCTGAGCACCGCCGGCGCGTGCAGCCGCATCGCGCGCGTGAGCGGCCCGGCATCTGCGGTGATCCGGGCGGGCTGCCACGCAAGCGTGTACGCGCCGTCGGCGCCCACGTGCAGTCTCGCCGTGCCGTTCGGCGTTCCATCCGCCATCGTCGAGTCCGGGATGCCTTCGGCGTCCTTGACGCCCGACCAGTAAGCCCCACAGGCGGCGCCGACGTTGAATTCGTGCAGCGCGGTCGCGCCGTGCCAGCCGGTGCCCGCATCGTGGTCGACGTGGCGCTGCACGTGGCCATGGCCGCTCAGTACCAGCACGTGCGGCACGTCTTTCAGTAGTGCAAACAACCGCTCGCGATCGGCCGGCCGGAACGTTTCGCCACCGTCGGGAAACAGCGGGATGTGCACCGCGATGACCAGCAGGCGATGCGGGTCGTGCGTCGGCAGGTAGTGCCCGAGGAATGCGAACTGGTCGTCGCGCAGGCCGCCTATGTAAGCGGGCTTCATGCCGGGCCGGCTCACCACGTCGTCGAGCAGCACGAAGTCGGCCTGCGACTCTTCCCAGGCGAACGTGTCGGGACCGAACTGCGCATGGAACGTGTCCAGCGCGTCCTCGTCGCGCGACGCCGCCGCGTCGACATCGTGGTTGCCGGCAACGTGCAGCCACGGCGCACGCAGGCGCATGGTGGCAGCCGTGACCTGCGGATACAGCGAGAGATCGTCGCCGACGATGTCGCCGAGCGTCAGGCCGAGGTCGGCTGCCGGGGTTCCGTCCTTGCGAACCAGAGGCTCGACGATGTCGCGCAGGTAGTAGCCGACATCGACGAGTGACTTCGGCTGCGGATCGGAGAACACGAGGACGTCGAGACCGCGTCCGCGCCCCTGCGCGCGGCTCAGCGCGAACGACGGACATGGGGAATAGGCGTCTCCGGCGCGCTCGCGGCCGGCGGACGCCGTCGCACTGCGCGCCTCAACCGAGAACAGCGGCAACCCATCGACGCGGCGCGGGGCGGCGAATCCCGCCGGCTTGATCACGAACCACGCGCGGCCGGTCGCGGCTGGTAGCGTGAAACGCCCGTCGCGCCCGGTGGTGGCGATCTCAACACCGTCGGACACGCGCACGCCGGGCAGCCCCGGCTCCCCCGCATTGCGTCGCCCATCGCCGTTGCGATCCTCGAAAACGGAACCCCCGCAGGGCGGCGGCACCTGCGCGTGCGCACTGCCCGCGGCGATGATCAACGCGAGGACGAAAGCGGCTCGAAACATGGTGGACTCCGTCGGAGCGCAGAGCCTACCAGCGGTGCACGGCCGTCAGCTCGCGTGCCGGGACCGGAGCACGTTCACCGCGTCCGGGAGGGACAGGCCGCGCGCCCGTAGCAGCACGATCAGGTGGTACAGCAGGTCGGCCGATTCGCCAAGCAACGCTTCGTCGCCCTGCACGACCGCTGCGAGCGCGGTTTCCACGCCCTCCTCGCCCACCTTCTGCGCAACGCGACGGACACCGCCTTCGAACAGCGTCGTCGTGTAGCTGCCGGCCGGGCGCTCGCGTTCGCGCGTCGCCACGAGCGCGTCGAGCGTCACGAGGAAGTCGGAGGGTGCGTCGGGGAAACAGCTCGCGCGGCCCAGGTGGCAGGTGGGCCCCCGGGGGCGTGCGAGCACGAGGACGGTGTCGGCGTCACAGTCCAGCCGCACATCCACCACGTCGAGCACGTTGCCGCTGGTTTCGCCCTTGGTCCACTGCCGCTGGCGGGTGCGGCTGAAAAAGGTCGCAGTGCGTGTCGCCAGCGTGTGCACCAGGGCGTCGCGGTCCATCCAGCCCAGCATCAGCACGCGCAGGTCGTCCGCATCCTGGACCACGGCCGCCAGCAGCCCGTCCTGCTTCTGCCAGTCGACGGACGAAACATCGAAGGGGATCGGATCAGACATGGCGGACCTCGATGTTGGCCTGGCGCAACTGCTTCTTGAGCGACGGAATGCGCACGTCGCCGGAATGGAACACGCTCGCCGCGAGCGCCCCGTCGACGTCCGCCTTCGCGAACACGTCGACGAAATGCGCGGCCTCGCCCGCGCCGCCGGAGGCCACCAACGGCACGCCGCACACGGCGCGCGCGGCGCTGAGCTGTTCGATGTCGAAGCCCGTGCGCACACCGTCACTGCCCATGCAATTGAGCACGATCTCGCCCGCGCCGCGCGCCTGCGCCTCGGCGATCCACTCGAGCGTTCCGCGCGCCAGCGCCCGCATCCGGGTGGGATCGCCGGTGTACTGCCGCACGCGCCACTCGCCATCCGCATCGCGCAGGCTGTCGATACCCACGACCACGCATTGCACGCCGAACGCTGCCGCGAGTTCGTCGATGAGCGCGGGGCGATCGAGCGCGGGCGTGTTGATCGATATCTTGTCGGCCCCGGCGTGCAGCACCGCGCGCGCGTCGTCCACGCTACGGATGCCACCCGCCACGCAGAACGGAATGTCGATCAGCCGCGCAACCCGTTCCACCCACGCGCGATCGACGCTGCGCGACTCCGGGCTCGCCGTGATGTCGTAGAACACCAGCTCGTCGGCGCCCTCGTCGCGGTAGCGCAGCGCGAGCTCGACGATGTCGCCCATGTCGACGTGGTCGCGGAACCGAACGCCCTTGACCACGCGACCGTCGCGCACGTCCAGGCACGGGATGATGCGACGGCTCAGCACGGCACGGCGTCCGCTGCCTGCAACGCTTCGGCGACGTCCAGCCGGCCTTCCAGCAACGCCTTGCCGAGCACGATGCCCGCGCAGCCCGCAGCGCGCGATGCCGTGACGTCGTCGATCGATCGCGCGCCGCCCGACGCCTGCACCTGCAGCAGCGGTGCGCGCAACGCGATCGCGCCGTACAGCGACAGATTGGGGCCGGCCAGCATGCCGTCGCGACCGATATCGGTACACAGCAGGTGCCGCAGCCCGGCCGTTGCATAGCAGTCGACGAGATCGAACAGGTCGACGCCGCCGTCGCGCGTCCAGCCTTCGGTCGGCAGCGTCCAGCGGCCGTCGTGTTCGCGCGTGTCCAGTGCGACGGTGATGCAGTCCTGGCCGAAGCGCGCGAGCCAACCGATGACGGTCTGCGGGCGGCGCACAGCGAGCGAGCCCACGACGACGCGCGAGGCGCCGGTCGACAGCAGGCGTTCGACGTCAGCTTCGCTGCGGACGCCGCCGCCCGTCTGCACGCGCAGCCCCGTCGACGCGACGATCCCGGACAGCAGCGCGCCGATCGAATAGCCGCCGTCGCGGGCCGCGTCGAGGTCCACGAGATGCAGCCACGTCGCGCCGCTGGCGGCATAGCGCTGCGCCAGCGCGAGCGCGTCGTCGGCGTAGCGGGTCTCCTGGGCGTAGTCGCCCTGGCGCAGGCGCACGACGCGGCCGTCGCGCACGTCGATCGCGGGATAGATCTCGAAGCCGCTCATGCAGGCATGTCCAGGAAATTCTCGAGCAGACGCGCGCCGACGGCAGCGGACCGCTCCGGATGGAACTGCGCACCCATGCGGTTGCCGCGACGCACGACAGCGGCAAACGTCTCGCCGTGCGTGCAGGTGGCGAGTGCGTCATCAGTTACAGGTGCGGCGTAGCTGTGGACGAAGTAGGCCTGTGCGTCGGCCCTGACGCCCTCCAGCAGCGCATCGGGACGCACCGCCTGCAGCGTGTTCCAACCCATGTGCGGCACGCGCAGCGCGGGGCCACCCTGCAGCCGACGCACGCGGCCCTGCAGCAGGCCGAGGCATTCGACGTCGCCCTCTTCCGAACCCTCGTACAGCAGCTGCATGCCGAGGCACACGCCCAGCAGCGGCTGCTTCAGATCGCGGACGCACTCGACGAGCCCGAGTTCGCGCAGCCGCGACATGCCGTTCGCCGCGGCGCCTACGCCCGGCAGCACGACGCGCCCGGCGCTCGCGATTTCCTCGGCATCCGCACTGAAACGCGCCGCCACGCCGAGGCGCTCGAAGGCATAGCGAACGGAACCAATATTCGCGCCGCCCGCGTCGATCAGCACGACGTCCATCAGAGCATGCCCTTGGTCGATGGAACCTCTCGACCGGTGCGCGCTAGCGCCTGTCGCAGCGCGCGCGCAACCGCCTTGAAGCACGCCTCGACCTTGTGGTGGTCGTTGTCGCCGCGAACGGTCAGGTGCAGGTTGAGGCCGGCTGTTTCGCACAGCGAACGGAAGACGTGCGGCACCAGTTCGGTCGGAAGATCGCCGACGCGCTCGCGGCGGAATTCGCCGTCGAATACGAAGAACGGACGACCTGAAAAGTCGACGGCGGCGCTGGCGATCGCCTCGTCCATCGGCAGCGTGACCTCGGCCGCGAGCATCGGTCCGTCGAAGCCATAGCGCCCGATGCCGCGCTTGTCTCCCAGTGCTTCCCGAAGCGCCTGGCCCAGGGCGAGGGCGGCGTCCTCGACGGTGTGGTGCTCGTCGATGTGCAGGTCGCCTTCGCACGCCAGCGACAGTGCGAAGCCGCCGTGCTTGCCGAGCTGTTCCAGCATGTGGTCGTAAAAACCGAGGCCGGTACGCACGTGCGGTTCCGCCGTCCGGTCGAGGTCGACATCGACGACGAGGCGGGTTTCCTTCGTCGCGCGCTCGACGTGCGCGATCCGCGGCGCATCCGCGAGCGCATGCGCAATCCCCGCCCAGTCCCACTCGCCACCGAATTGCGGCGTGCGCAACTGGAACGCGCGGATGCCGAGGTTGTCCGCGAACTGCACGTCGGTCGGGCGATCGCCGACCACCGCCGAACGCGACCAGTCGATCGAGCGATCCTTCAGGTAAGCAGTGACCAGGCCCGTCGCGGGCTTGCGCGTCGCCGCGTTCTGCGAAGGAAAACTGGTGTCGATCAGCACGTCGCGGAAGCGGATGCCCTGGCTGTCGAATATCTGCATCATCAGGTCGTGCGGACCCTGGAACGATTCACGCGGATACGCGTCCGTGCCCAGCCCGTCCTGGTTCGAAATGATCACGAACTCGTAGCCCGCATCGCGCAGCTTGAGCATGGACGGGACCACGTCAGTCACGAAGCGCAGCTTGGCGTAGCTGTCGATCTGGAAATCCGACGGCTCCTCGATGAGCGTGCCGTCGCGGTCGACGAAAAGGATCGGGCGACTCATCGGGCACCTCGCAGCGCAGCCAGCACGCGATCGTTCTGCGCCGGCGTGCCCACGGTGATGCGCAGAGAGTCGCCGAGCCCACGTTGCGCGCGCACGTCGCGGACGACGACGCCGGCCGCGAGCAACGATGCGAACGCGGCATCCGCGTCCGTGAAACGGACGAGGATGAAGTTGGCATCGGAGCGATATACGGAACGCACGCATGCCAGGTTCGACAGCGCGGCCGCGAGCCGTGCGCGCTCATCGACCACGGCGGCCACCGCGGATTCCGTGGCGGGAAGCGCGGTGTCGTCGATCGCGCGCATCGCCAGCTCGACGCAGGGCGTGGGCAACGGATACGGCGCTTGGCACCTGCGGAGAACCGCGATCAGTGATTCGTCACCGATCGCGACACCGAGACGGAGACCCGCGAGCGCATGCGCTTTCGAAAGCGTGCGCAGCACGACGATGTTCGGGTGGGTGCCGATCAGCGCGGTCGCTGACGGCGTCGAGGCGAACTCCTGGTAGGCCTCGTCGACGACGACGATGGCGCGCCCGTCGAGCCGGCGAGCCAGCGCCGCGACATCGCCGGAAGGAAGAGCGGCGCCTGTCGGGTTGCCGGGCGAGCACAGGAATACCAGGCGCGCGCCGTTCGCCTCTGCGCCGTTTCCGACGGCATCGAAATCACAGCCGAACGATTCGCCGCGGTCGTCGAGCGGCACTTCGACAACGCGCACGCCGTGCAACCGGGCGCAGACGGCGTACATGCCGAAGGTGGGTGGGGCGATCACGATGGCGCCGTCGCCGGGCGCGCAGAAGGCGCGCACCAGCAAGTCGATCGCTTCGTCGCTTCCGCGACCGAGGATCAGCTGCCCGGGACGGCAGCCATAAAGTGTGGCCAGCTTTTCGCGCAGCTCGGTCGGCTGCGGATCGGGATAGCGCCGGCACGCGCCGTCGGCGTCCGCAACGTTCGCCACCGCGGCCTCGTTGGCGTTGAGCCAGGCGTCGCCCTCCAGTTTTTCGCTGCGCGCCGAGCGATAGCCCGCGAAGTCGCGCAGGTCGTCGCGCACAAGGTCGAGCAGGCCGGTCACGCCAAGGCCTCCAGCCGCAGCGACACCGCATTTCCGTGCGCGTGCAAGCCCTCGGCGGATGCGAGCTCCACCGCGCACGGCCCGATGGCGGCGATGCCGCGCGCATCGACTTCCTGCACCGTGATCGCCACCTGGAAGCTCGAAACGCTGAGCCCGCCCGTGAACCGCGCGGCGCCACCGGTGGGCAGGACGTGGTTGGTGCCACTGCAGTAGTCGCCGAGCGCTTCGGGTGCCCAGTCGCCGAGGAAGATCGAACCCGCGGATTCCACGCGTGGCAGCCAGCGTCGCGGTTCGCGCAACGCGAGGATCAGGTGTTCCGGAGCGTAGGCATTGCTGACGTCGAACGCGGCGTCGATCGAGTCGACCAGCACTAGCCGCGATGCGTCCAGTGCCCCGCGCGCGACGTCGCGGCGCGGCAGGCGCGGCAGCTGGCAATCGATCTCGTCCGAGACGGCCTGCAGGATCGCAGCGTCGTCGCTGACCAGCAGCACCTGCGAGTCGCGGCCGTGTTCGGCCTGCGAGAGCAGGTCGGCCGCGACGAATTCGGCACGGGCGCCGCTGTCGGCGATCACCAGCACTTCGGACGGGCCGGCCGGCATGTCGATCGCAGCGCCCCCCTCGGACATCGAGACCTGCCGTTTCGCTTCGGTCACGAAACCATTGCCGGGGCCGAACAGCTTGTCGCACTTGGGGACGCTCGTCGTGCCGAACGCCATCGCCGCGATCGCCTGCACGCCGCCGAGCGCGAACACGCGGTTGATGCCGCAACGCGCCGCGGCGTACAGCACCGCGGGGTCGACGCTGCCGTCCGCACGTGGCGGCGTGCACAGCACGATCTCCGGGCAGCCTGCGAGTGCCGCCGGAATGCCGAGCATGAGCGCGGTCGACGGCAGCGGCGCGGAGCCGGCGAGATCA
>NZ_VTRV01000056.1 GCF_008274655.1 Cognatilysobacter lacus
GGGGCGGCGGCGACGCCGTGCAGCGCCTGCTGTGGGTTGCCGAAGGCGTGGCCAGTGCGATCGCCGATGGCGCGATGCCGACCAGCCGCGGTCTGCGCGAAGCGTTTGGCGGCGTCGAGCGAGCGGTGCACGAAGCGGCGGGCGACGGCATGTCCCTCGCGGAGAACGAATCGCAGGACGCCACCCGCCAGCTGCTCTATCACGTGGCGCACAGCGGGGCGTCGCATCCACGGCTCGACGATATCCGCGAGACGTTCGAACTCGATGCGCAGAAGCCGAGCGAAAGTGAACTGGCCCACGCGCGCGGTTCGCTGAGCGGACGCAACCGTGCGCTGCTCGACACGGTGTCCGCGGCGATCAAGGAAGACCTGATGCGCGTCAAGGACGCGCTCGACATCCATCTGCGCACCGGCCGCGTCAACGTCGCCGAGCTCGGTCCGCAGGTCGACGCGCTGACGCAGGTCAGCGACACGCTCGGCATGATGGGCCTGGGCACCGCGCGCGGCGTCGTGCTGCAGCAGCGCGATGCGATGGCCGACGTCGTCCACGGTCGCCGGGCGGCGGACGAACACGCACTGCTCGACATTGCCGGGGCACTGCTCTACGTCGACGCCTCGCTCGATGACCAGGTCGCGCGACTCGGCCTTGAAGACGCCGAGGAAGACGGCGGCGCGCTCGCGCGTGAATCGCGGAAGGTGCTGGACATCGTCGTGCGCGAGGCGATCGCCAACTTCGGCGACGCGCGCCAGTCCTTCGTCGCCTTCGTCGAGACCGGCTGGGATCACGCCGAACTTGCCGAAGTGCCACGCCTGCTCGACGAAGTCGCCGGCGCCATGCGCATGGTGCAGATGCCGGTCCCGGCCGGTTACCTCGACGCCATCGCGCGCTATTCGCAGCACGAACTGGCGGATCGCCATCGCGTTCCGACCGGCGCCGAGCTCGACGCCCTCGCAGATTCGCTCGCAAGCCTCGAATATTTCCTGGAAGCGTTGCGCGACCACCGCCCGAACCGCGACGGCATGCTGGACATCGCGAAGTCGAGCCTGGAGTCGCTGCACTACTGGCCGATTCCGGCCGCGCGAACGCCCGCCGAGCCGGTCGAAGCGATCGCGGCCGAACCCGCGGTCGATGCGGCGATCGCCGAGGCAATCCATCCCGAGACGCTCGACGCCGGCGCGGCCCCCATCGTGGCCAGCGCGCATGACGAGGAAATGCTCGCCCACATCGCTGAGTCGCTCGCGGTCGTCGACCTGCAGGCGCGCGAGGAAGACACGCCGGTCGTGCACGAGCCGGTTGCGCTCGACGCCGCAGCAGTCGATGCGATCGAGCCCGCCCCGGTAACTGCCGACGCGCAGGTCTACGGGGGCTACGAAGCTAACGCCGATATTGACGACGACATCCGGGAAGTCTTCCTCGAAGAGCTCTCGGAGGAAATGGACAACCTCGCGTCGATGCTTCCCGGCTGGAAGGCGATGCCGACGGAGCTGGAGCGCCTGCGCCCCGTGCGCCGCGTCTTCCACACGCTGAAGGGCAGCGGCCGACTCGTCGGCGCGCGCGTGCTCGGCGAGTTCAGCTGGAAGGTCGAGAACATGCTCAACCGCGTGCTCGACGGCTCGCGTCCGCCGACGCCTGCGGTCGCGGCATTGCTCGACCATGCGGTCGCCACGTTGCCGCAGTTCCACGCTGCGCTCGCAGGCACCGCCTCGGTGACCGCGGACCTGGCCGGCTACGAAGCCATTGCCGAGCGGCTGGAAAAGGGCGAGGAGGTCTTCTACACGGGCCCGTCCACGACGGCGCCGGTTGCTGCTGTCGAGCCTGTTGTCGCCGCGCCTGTCAGCGTGCCGGTACCGCTCGAAGATCTGGGCGAGCCCGCTTACGTCGACCCGGTGTTGCTGGAGATCCTTGCGACGGAAGTCGATGGCCACCTGGCCACGATCGACGAATGGCTCGAAGCTGCGCGGCGCCAGCCGCAGCGTGCGGAAGATCGCCTGCAGCGCTCGATCCACACGCTCAACGGCGCGTTCGCGATGACCGAGGTGCCCGTGATCCCGGGCATCACCGGTCCGACCGAAGCGTACATCAAGCGCCTGCTGGCCGCCGGTGCGCCCGCGACGCCAGAAGGCGTAGAGGCGATCGCCGATGTGGCGGCCGCGATCCGCTCCACTCTCACGCGCCTGCAGGCCGACCGCCCGCACGTGCCGCGTTTCGAAGGGCTCGCAGATCGCGTCATGGCGCTGCGTGACAGCCTGCCCGATGCACGCCAGGCCCCGGCGATGGATGCGATCGATGCATCCGCCGAAGCTGATTTCGCCCAGCTCGAGGCTGCACAGGCCGATGCTGAGCGCCTGGCGGAGGAGCAGGCCGCAACCGAACGACTCGCGGCGGAGCATGCCGAAGCCGAGCGAGCCGCTGCCGCAGAAGCAGAGCGCGTCGCCGCGGAAGCGGCGCATGCCGAAGCCGAGCGGGTTGCGGCGGCGGAAGCCGCGCGCGTGGAAGCCGAGCGCGCGGAAACCGAACGTCTGGCGGCCGAAGAAGTCGCGCGGGCCGAGGCCGAGCAGGCCGAGAGCGAACGCGTTGCAGCTGAAGAAGCCGCGCGCATCGCCGCGGAGCATGCGGAAGCCGAGCGCCTGGTCGCGGAACAGGCCGAAGCAGAGCGCGCGGCGGCAGAACTCGCCCAGCGGGAAGCTGCCGAAGCGCTGATGAGCGAGGCGGAACTTCGCGCAGAAAACGAGCGTCGCGAAGTGGAAGAGGCGGCTCGCGTCGAAGCCGAGCGCGCGGCCGCGGAGGCCGCCGAAGCCGAACGTCTGGAACACGAGCGCGTCGCGGCTGAAGAAAACGCACGAGCCGAAGCCGAACGCCTTGCCGCGGAAGAAGCCGAAACGCAACGCGCCGAAGCCGAGCGCATCGAGGCCGAACAGGCCCGGGCGCGCCGCGACGAAGAAGAGCGCATTGCTGCCGAGGAGGCCGCGCGCGTCGAAGAGGAGCGGCTCGCCGCCGAAGAAGCTGCACGGTCCGAGGCCGAGCGCGTCGCCGCCGAGCAACTCGCGCAACAGGAATCGCAGCGCATTGCCGCCGAGGCCGAGGCCGCGCGCGTCGCCGCGGAACACGCCGAAGCCGAACGAATCGCGGCCGAGCAGGCCGAGGCGCAGCGCATCGAAGACGTGCGCCTCGCCGCAGAAAGCGCCGAACGCGCCGAAGCCGAGCGTGTCGAACGTGAACGCGAAGAAGCAGCCCGCCGCGAGGAAGCCCGTGCCGAGGCGCAACGCGCCGACGCCGAGCGCCAGGAACGGGTCGCCAGCGAGCAGCGCATGGCCCAGCAGGTGCGCGAGGCGATCGCGGCGGCCGCAGCGGCGTTCGAGTCGGGCGAGGCTATGCCGTCGCATGTGGTCGACGAAGCCGATCCGGAAACTGGGCTCGACCTCACCGGCCTTGATCCCGAACTCGTCGACATCTTCGTCGAGGAAGGCGCCGACCTTCTCGATCATTCGGACGGGCTCCTTGCCCAGCTCCGCCAGGCACCGAGCGAGCGCGAGCCGCTGGTCGGCCTGCAGCGCGACCTGCACACGCTGAAGGGTGGTGCGCGCATGGCCGGCATCATGGCCGTGGGCGAACTCGGCCATGTCATGGAATCACTGCTTGAAGCGGTGGTCGACCATCGCAGCGACCTCGGCCGCGACGGCGTCACGCTGCTCGAGCGCGGATTCGACCGCCTGCACGGGATGGTCACGCGCGTCGGCGACCGCCGTGCGATCGGCATGCCGCTGGCACTCATCGCGCAGTTCGAGGCCCGAGCGCGCGGCGAGCGCCTGCCGATGCCGGCGGCTGATTCGTTCGCACGCAGCGCCCCGGTTCCCGCACCTGCGCCCGTTGCCGACCTCGCGCCGCTTTCGGCGCCGATCGGCGAGCAGGTGCAGGCGTTCGGCGACGACGAAGACATCGCAGTCCGCGCCCCGCAGGAACAGGTGCGCATCCGCGCCGACCTGCTCGACCGGCTCGTCAACTACGCTGGCGAGGTCGCGATCTACCGCGCCCGACTCGAGCAGCAGCTCGGCGCATTCCGAACCGCCATCGCGGAAATGGAAGCGACTAACACGCGTATGCGCGACCAGCTGCGCCGCCTCGAGATCGAGACGGAAGCGCAGATCGTCGCGCGCTACCAGCGCGAGGACGTCGAAGCGTCGTTCGATCCGCTCGAGCTCGACCGGTTCTCGACGCTGCAGCAGCTGACGCGCGCATTGTCGGAGTCCGCGGCTGACCAGACCTCGCTGCAGACCACGTTCGATGACCTGACGCGCCAGTACGAGACGCTGCTGCTCCAGCAGTCGCGCGTTTCGTCCGACCTGCAGGAAGGCCTCATGCGCACGCGCATGGTGCCGTTCGACGGCCTGCTGCCGCGCCTTCGCCGCGTCGTGCGCCAGGCGTCCGGCGAACTCGGCAAGCAGGTCGTCCTGCGGCTGGAAGGCACGCAGGGTGAGCTCGACCGCAACGTGCTCGAGCGCATGACCGCGCCGCTGGAGCACATGCTCCGCAACGCCGTCGCGCACGGGCTCGAGACCGCCGACAAGCGCGTCGCGAACGGCAAGCGCGAAGAAGGCACGATCCGCATCGCGGTCCGCCGCGAGGGTTCAGAAGTCGTGCTGGAAGTCGGCGACGACGGCCGTGGCCTGGACCGCGAAGCGATCCGCCGCCGTGGGGTCGAGCGCGGGCTGATCCGCAGCGACGCGCCGCTGGCCGATTCCGACCTGGACATGCTGATCTTCGAGCCGGGCTTCTCGACGGCCGACGAAGTCAGTCGCCTGTCGGGGCGCGGCGTCGGCATGGACGTGGTCGCTTCCGAAGTGCGCCAGCTCGGCGGCACGATCGACATCCACACGTTGAAGGGGCAGGGCACGACTTTCGTACTGCGCCTGCCGCAGACGCTCGCGGTCACGCAGGCCGTGTTCGTGCGCATCGGCGAGACCGCCTTTGCGGTGCCGATCGCATCGGTGCGCGGCGTCGGGCGGATCACGCGCGAAGACCTCGCCAAGGCGATCGCGGACGAGGACGGCGGCAACTTCCGCTACGGCGGCGAAGACTACGCGGTGCACGACCTCGGTCGCCTGCTCGGCGGTACGCCGGCGAAGGCCGAAGGCCTGTTGCAGGTTCCGCTGCTGCTCATCCGCGCCGGCGAATTGCGCGCTGCGGTCACCGTCGACCAGGTCATCGGCAACCGCGAAATCGTGGTCAAGCCCGTCGGGCCGCAGGTCGCCTCGGTGCCCGGCATCTTCGGCGCCACGATCATGGGCGATGGTCGCGTGGTGGTGATCCTCGACGTCGCACCGCTGGTGCGTCGCCAGGTCGCGCTGCCGCGTGACTTCTACCAGCCGCCGGCTCCGGTGATCGAGAAGCGCGCCGTGCCGCTCGTGATGGTGGTGGACGACTCGGTCACGATGCGCAAGGTCACCGGTCGCGTGCTCGAACGCCACGGCTACGAAGTGGCGACGGCGAAGGACGGCATCGATGCCCTCGAGCGCATGGCCGAGCGCGTGCCGGACCTGATGCTGCTCGACATCGAGATGCCGCGCATGGACGGCTACGAGCTGGCCGCCGCGATGCGCAGCGATTCCCGCCTGCGCGACGTCCCGATCATCATGATCACCTCGCGTACCGGCGAGAAGCATCGCCAGCGCGCCTTCGAGCTCGGCGTGCAGCGCTACCTCGGCAAGCCGTACCAGGAGCCCGAGCTGATGCGCAACGTCAACGAGTTGCTCGACCGGGTGCACGCGCATGAGTGACACCGGCCGGCGCGTGGCGCTCCTCGCACGCCCCGGCGTCGCGCGCGATTGCGTGCGCGGGGCCCTGCTGGAAATCGGTGCCGACATCGTGGCCGAGGACGACCCGGGCTCGGCCTCGCCCGAAGCGATCCGTGCAGCCTCGCCGGACGTGTTGATGATCATCCTCGATGCGGTCAGCGAGACCACGCTGGACCGCTTCGACAGCATGCTCGGCGACCCGGCGTTCGAAGTCATGTTCGAAGAGGCCGACGTCGCTGCTGCGCGCGACGGGTGGGAGGCCGCGCGCTGGCGCCGTCACCTTGCCGCAAAGCTCAATCATCGAGACGACGTGCTGCCGCCGATCCTGGGCGCCGAGTCGGCGCCGGCCACCGACGAACTCGCGGAACAACTCGAAGAGCTGATCAGTGTCGACGCAGAAGGCGAGCTCCTCCCGCCGAGCGTGCCCGACAACGCCACCGCCGGGCAGGGTTTCTCGATCTTCGATCCGGTGGCCGCCGAGGGCGGCGACGCCTCGATGGATTACAGCCTGACGGTGCACGGACTCGAGCTCGACACCGCCGCGAACGATACGCTGCCGCAGGTCACCGGCCCGGACTTCAGCGCGAGCGACTTCGACCCGCTGCTGGCCGAACTCGACGCCGAACTTCCCGACGTCGCGCTGGCCGAAACGCCGACGCTTCCGGAGCCCGATTGGCAAGGCGGGCTTATCGACGGTTTCGCGCCGCTCGATGCGGAACCTGTGGATCACGCGCCAGTGCCGGCGGCGCCGGTCAACGAACCGTCGTCCGCATTCGGCGAACTCACTCTCTCCGATGACATCGCGCCGGTTGCCGCGCGCGTGGCAACGGGGCGCACACACGATCTGGATGAGCTGGAACGCCGCATCTCGACGCTCGCGCTGGTAGGCGATGCGCCGCCGGCCGCGGTGCCGCCGCCGCTGCCCCCGGCATCTGCGCCGCCGCCGCTTCCGGCTGAAACGGTACCGGGCGCGGTGCTCGTGCTCGCGGGAATCGGCGGACCCGATGCGGTGCGCCAGCTCCTGGGATCGCTGCCCGCGCGTTTCGGACGCCCGGTTCTGCTCCGCCAGCGGCTCGACGGCGCGCGCTACGACAAACTCGTGGCACAGCTGCAGCGCGCTTCCACGATGCCCGTCGCGCTTGCGCAGCCGGGCGCGGCCCTGCAGCCCGGCCACGTCTACGTTCTCGGCGACGAAATCGGGCTGTCCGAGGACGCCTCGCACTTCGTCGGTGGCGGCGGCGACCGGCTGATCGAGCAGTTGCCGGCGACCGAAAGCGCGGTGATCGTGCTCAGCGGCGCGGACGCATCCCTCGCGGATCCAATCGCCGCCCTCGCCGCGCGCGGTGCATACGTGGGCGCGCAGTCGCCCGAAAACTGCTACGACGCCGTCGCGGCCAATGCCGTGGCATCGCGCGGCGCCACCAGCGCGCCGCCGTCCGAACTCGCTGCACATCTCGCCGGCCGTTGGGGCCGCTGAGGAGGTTCCCGTGTCCAAGAAGAAGCGCACCCGTCGTCCCGCCGCTGCATCCGCGCCTTTGTCCGGGGCGACTTCGCAGGCGTTGATGGAACGCCCCGAGGCCGACGACGACGCGACGGGCCCGGTGACCGACGCCGCGCACGCAGATGCTGCGGTTGCGCTTCAGGACGACCCGGAGCAGGAAACGCAAGCCGAACAGCACGACGAACGCCAGGCCGAAGCGCCCCGCGCCGCGGCTGCGTCGACGCCCGCGATCGGCGCGCAGCCGGCCTGGAGTTCGCAGGACGCCGGCACGGGCGACATCCGGGGCGTATTGATCCAGGTATCCGGCGCGCGTCTCCTTCTGCCGAACGCCACCATCGCCGAAGTGCTGTCGTACGCCGAGCCGGAACCCGAGGCCAACGGCGCGGACTGGCTGCTGGGCCGCATGCGCTGGCGCGGCTGGCAGTTGCCGCTCGTCGCGTTCTCCCGGCTTGCGGGCATCGGCGAGGACAAGCCCGGCCTCGGTAGCAAGGTCATCGTGTTGAAGGCACTCGGCGGCGACCGTCGCCTGCCCTTCTTCGCCGTCGTGACGCAGGGGTTCCCGCGCCTCGTCACCGTGTCGCGGTCGGCGCTCGCGCTCGAAGCGCAGGCGTCGCCGCTTCCGCCCGGCGTGCAGGCCTTTGTGCGGCTCAACGACGAGCCGGTGCTGCTGCCGGACCTGCTGCAGGTCGAGCAGCACCTGCACGAATTGCGCGACGCCGCCTGAGGCGCCGCGACTCAGGGGAAAGGGCCGCCATGCGCGGCCCTTTTTCATTTATCCGGGCTAGACGAGATCGCCGAAGCGCGCCTGCAGCGCGGCGATCGCGGCAAGCCCGGCGGTTTCGGTGCGCAGGATCCGCGGCCCCAGTCGCAGGCCACCGAAACCTGCCGCCTGCAATTGTTCGCGATCGAGAGGTGACCAGCCGCCCTCCGGCCCGACGGCGATGCACAGCGAAGCGCTCGCTTCCAACGCCAGCGACCGTATCGAATGCGAGCCCGCGGGATCGAGCAACAGCCGCGCGTCGTGCGGCGCAAGCGTCGCCAATGCGGCCTGCAACGACACCGGAGCCGCCACCTGCGGCACGACAGCGCGTCCGCACTGTTCGCAAGCCGACGCGACCACGCTCCGCCAATGATCCAGCCGCTTGGCGGCACGCTCGCCGTCGAGCTTCACGTCGCTGCGCTGCGACCACACCGGCACCACGGACTGCACGCCGAGCTCCGTCGCCTTCTGCAGCACGAGATCCATCTTCTCGCCCTTGGCGACGCCTTGCAGCAGCGTCATTTGCAACGGCGATTCGCGATCGACCCGCGTCGCCTCGCCGACACGCAAGCGAACCTCACGCTTGCCGATCGACGCGATTCGCGCGGCGTAATCGTTCCCGTCCCCGTTGAAGGCGATGCAGGCGTCGTCGACGCCGAGCCGCAGCACGCGGGTGAGGTGCAGCGCCGCGCCCTCCGGCAGCGCGATGTCCGCGCCCGACGCCAGTGGCTGGTCCACGTGGATGCGGGTCAGGCGCATGCGGGGGCTCCGAAAGCGGCGTCGATCGCACGACGCGTCGTATCGGCCAGCAGGTCGAGTGCGTCTTCGCCGATGCAGTACGGCGGGAACCAGTACAGGACGTCGCCGAGCGGGCGCAGCAGCACGCCACGGGCCACGGCCTCACGATAGGCGCGCAGGCCTCGGGCGCCGGCGATCTCCACCGCCGTGCCGTCGGTGCCTGCATCGTCGGCAGGCGCCATTTCGATGGCGACGATCATGCCGGTCTGCCGGACGTCGGCGATTCGCGGATCGCTGCGGAATGACGCCGCGCGTTCGGCCATCTTCGCGGCGGTGACGCGGTTTCGCGCCAGCACGTCGTCCTCTCCGAAGATCCGCAGCGAAGCGAGCGCAGCCGCGCAGCCAAGCGGGTTGCCGGTATAGCTGTGCGAATGCAGGAAGGCGCGTTCGCGCGAGTCGTCGAGGAAGCCGTCGTAGATCGCCTGCGTCGCCAGTACAGCTGCCAAGGGAAGCGCGCCTCCGGTCAGGCCCTTCGACAGGCACATGAGGTCGGGCGCGATGCCGGCCTGCTCGCAGGCGAACATCGTGCCCGTGCGACCGAAGCCGACCGCGATCTCGTCGGCAATCAGGAATATGCCGTGCGCATCGCAGAGCTGCCGGGCGCGACGCAGGTAAGCAGGATGGTGCATCCGCATGCCGCCCGCGCATTGCACCAGCGGCTCCAGGATCAGCGCGCACGCGGTGTCGCCATGGCGTGCGAGCACCGCCGCAAGGCCGTCGGCGGCGCGATGCGCGCGCTGCTCCGCCGACTCCCCCCCGATCGCGAGGCCTGCATCGGGCGACGGCGCGAAAACAGCTTCGGCCAGCAGTGGCGCGTAGACGCGTCGATACAGCGGAATGTCGCCGACGGCGAGCGCCCCCAAAGTCTCGCCGTGGTAGCTGTTCTCCAGCGCGATGAACTTCGTGCGCTGCGGTTGGCCTGCGTTGCGGAACCAGTGGAAGGCCATCTTCAACGCCACCTCGACCCCGGCGGAGCCGTTGTCCGCATAGAAGACCTTCGCCAGCGGCGGGCGGCCCTCCTGCCGCGGCGCGATCGAGAGCAGCTGCTCGGCGAGCATCACCGCGGGTTCGTGCGTGCAACCGGCGAGGATCACGTGCTCCAGCGTGCGCGCCTGCGTGGCGATTGCTTCGGCGATGCGCGTTTCGGCGTGGCCGTGCGTGCACGTCCACCAGCTCGACACCGCATCGAGGTAGCGGCGCCCGTCCATGCCCACCAGCCATTCGCGCTCGCCGCGCGCGATCGGCAGCAGCGGGAGCAGGTGCGGATGCTCGCGCATCTGCGTGCACGGATGCCAGACCACGTCGAGGTCGCGCCGGCGCCACGCGTCGGCAGCGCTTTCGCAGCTGCCTGCTAGGATGGATGCATCGTGATCGAGCCTGTTCATTCCGCCATTATCCCGCGTCCCGCGGCCCGTTCGTGGGGGCGTGGATGAAGAAGCTGCCTACCATCCACGGCGTGACCGAACACGACGCCGGGCCGTATCGCATGGAGCGGCTCGACCTCGAATTCAGCAATGGCGAGCGCCGCCAGTTCGAGCGCCTGCACGGACGCGGCCACGGCGCGGTGGTGGTGGTGCCGATGCTCGACGACGACACCGTGCTGCTGGTGCGCGAATACGCGGCCGGGTTCCACCGCTACGAGCTCGGGCTGGTGAAGGGCCGCATCGATCGCGGCGAAACGCCCGAGCAGGCCGCCGACCGCGAACTCAAGGAGGAGGCCGGCTACGGCGCGCGTTCGCTCCTTCGGTTGCGCGAGCTGTCGCTGGCACCGACCTACATGAGCCACGCCACGCAGCTTGTCCTTGCGCGCGACCTCTACCCCGAGCGCCTGGCCGGCGACGAGCCCGAACCACTCGACGTGGTGCCCTGGCGGCTCGACGAACTCGACCAGCTCATCCTGCGCGACGAGTTCTCCGAAGGCCGCTCGATCGCCGCATTGTTCATCATCCGCGAATGGCTGAGGTCCCACCGATGATCGATGCGGTGCTGCGCCAAGCCGTGATCGCACTCGCGTGCGATGCCGCGCGCGACATCCTCGCGGTGTACAGCGACGACTTCGATGTCGAGCGCAAGTCCGATGCATCGCCGTTGACCGAGGCCGATCTCGCCTCGCATCGCCGGATCGTCGACGGGCTGGCCCGCCTGACACCCGATATCCCCGTGCTGTCCGAGGAGGCCGAGCACAGCGTCGCGCCGCACGTTCGCCGTGCGTGGCAACGCCTGTGGATCGTCGATCCGCTGGACGGCACGCGCGAATTCGTCAAGCGCAATAGCGAGTTCAGCGTCAACATCGCGCTCGTCGAGGACGGCGTTTCCACATGGGGCGTGATCCAGGCGCCGGTGAGCGGCGCGGTATGGCACGGGGGCGCCGGATGCGGCGCCCACCGCCGCGAAGGTCGCGACGGCAGCGACAACGCGCTGCGCATCCGCGCGCCGGCCGCGCATCCACTGCGGGTCGCTGCCAGTCGCTCGCACCGTGACGGCCGCAGCGAGGCCTTCATCGAGGCGATGCGCGCCGACGGCGAAGTCACGCAACTCAATCTCGGTTCCTCGCTGAAATTCTGCCGTATCGCGGAAGGTGGCCTCGACCTCTATCCGCGCTTCGGCCCCACGTGCGAATGGGACACGGCGGCCGGGCAGGCGATCCTCGAAGGCGCGGGCGGGCAGGTGGTCGACCCCCGCGGCCGCCCGCTGCGTTACAACGTGCGCGACACGCTGCTCAACGGCGATTTCATCGCGCTGGGCGACCCGGCGCAGCCCTGGCGCGGCTGGTCGGACGCGGCGCAGCGAGCACTGATGCAATGACGATGCCCGGCGATCCGCGCCACATCGACACGCTGCTCGCGATCATGGGCCGGCTGCGCGACCCGGATGCCGGTTGCCCCTGGGATGTGCAGCAGACCTTCGCGACGATCGCGCCCTACACGGTCGAGGAAGCCTACGAAGTGGCCGATGCCATCCAGCGCGGCGACCTCGGAGATCTTCGCGACGAACTCGGCGACCTGTTGCTGCAGGTCGTGTTCCATGCACGCATGGCGGAGGAGCAGGGCGCGTTCGCATTCGCGGACGTCGTCGCGGCGATCAACGACAAGATGCTGCGCCGCCACCCGCACGTGTTCGCCGGTGCGAGCGTCGCCGATGCGGACGCGCAACTCGCGAGCTGGGAGGCGATCAAACGTGCCGAGCGCGCCGACGCAGGCGGCGCCGATACGTCGGCGGTGGCCGGAATAGCGCGTGGCCTGCCGGAATGGCAGCGCGCGCTGAAGCTGCAGAAGCGCGCGGCAATGATCGGGTTCGACTGGCCGGGCCCTGCGCCCGTCATTGAAAAGCTGCACGAGGAGATCGAAGAGGTGCGCGTCGAATTCGCCGCGCTCGCATCCGGCGATGAGGACGCGCGCGACCGCCTGGAAGACGAGATCGGCGACCTGCTTTTCGTCTGCGCGAACCTGGCGCGGCACGCGCGGGTGGACCCGGGGGCGGCGATGCGGCGCGCCAATGCCAAGTTCGAGCGCCGCTTCCGCGCGATGGAACGGCTCGCATCGGGCGACGGCGTGGACCTGGCGACGCTGGACCTCGACGCGCAGGACGCGTACTGGAACCGGGCGAAGTCGGAAGAAAAGCGCGGCTAGAGCCTGACGCGGCCGCGCAGTACGTCCGCGAACATCATCCAGTCGCCCATGAGCGAATAGAGCGGGTGGCGGAACGTGGCCGGCCTGTTCTTCTCGAAGAAGAAGTGACCCACCCATGCGAAGCCGTAGCCGCAGATCGGAGCGGCGATGAGCCAGCGCGCGTCGCGCAGGACGATCGCGGCCAGTGCCAACAGCAGCACGCCGCAGCTGCCGGCGAAATGCAGCCGACGGCTGACCGGGTGCCGGTGTTCGCCCAGGTAATACGGATAGAACTCGCGGAAGCTGGCGAAGCTCTGCGTGGCCATGGCCGGATCATGCGCCCGCGCGGTCATTCGAGGAAGATCAGCCAGCCGGCCACGATGATCATCGCGAAGCCCGCCCAGTGGTTCCACTTCAGCGGCTGCCCCAGGAACCAGATCGAGAACACCGCGAACACCAGCAGCGTGATGATTTCCTGCATGCCCTTGAGCTGCGGCGCGCTGTAGACATCGCTGCCCATCCGGTTGGCGGGCACCTGCAGGCAGTACTCGAACAGCGCGATGCCCCAGCTGGCGAGGATCGCCCACTTCAGCGGCACGCTCTTGAATTTCAGGTGCCCGTACCAGGCGAACGTCATGAAGATGTTGGAGCCGAGCAGCAGTATCGGAGCGAGGAAGCGTGGGTTCATCGAGGTCGTCGTCAGTTGAGAAAGTAGAGGGGTCTTCACGGCGTCTAGACTTGGCGGCGGGCACCTTTCACAAAACTGAAGGAGGGCTCCCCCGATGCAGACCAACCGAGACGGCGGCCTTGTCCTCATCATCGAGGACAACCGCAACATTTCCGAGATGATGGGTGAATACCTCGAGAGCCGCGGCTTCGAGGTGGACTACGCGGCCGACGGCCTTGACGGCTACCGGCTCGCCGCCGAGAACAGCTACGACGTTCTCGTGCTCGACCTCATGCTGCCGCGCCTCGACGGCGTGGAAGTCTGCAAGCGCCTTCGTGAGGAGGCCCGCAAGAGCACCCCGGTGCTCATGCTCACGTCGCGCGACACGCTGGACGAGAAGCTCACCGGCCTCTCCGCCGGCGCCGATGACTACCTGACCAAGCCGTTCGCGATCCAGGAACTCGAGGCCCGCCTGCGCGCCCTGATCCGCCGCGAGCGTCGGCAGGTGGGTGGCGAGGTGCTGAAGGTGGCCGACCTCGTGCTCGACCCGGCCAGCCTGCGGGTTACGCGCGGCGGCGTCGAACTGCAGCTGTCGCCGATCGGCCTGCGGCTGCTGACGATCCTGATGCGCGAGTCGCCCCGCGTGGTGAGCCGCCAGGAGATCGAGCGCGAGATCTGGGGCAACGGCCTTCCGGATTCCGACACGCTGCGTAGCCATCTGTACAACCTGCGCAAGACGATCGACAAGCCCTTCGACAAGCAGCTGTTGCATACGGTGCAGTCGGCGGGTTATCGCATCGCGGATATCTCCCAGCCGCCGGAGTAATCCGGCGACCGCATGCCGCAAGGGCTTCCCCGCAAAATCAAGATCGCGTTCGTCGTCCAGGCTCTCGCCGCGAGCCTGGTGATGGCGCTGGGCATCGCGTGCGCAGGCATCGGCGTGCGCCACTCGCTGTTGCGCGCCCGGCTCGCATCGGAAGCGGCCGACGCGTGGGCGCAGGTAGCGGCGCAACCGAACGCGCCGCTTGCGCACAACTCGCGCATGTCGACGTATTTCCTGCCGGCCCGCGCCGCTCGCTCGGCAATCCCGGCCGAGCTGCGCGCCTTGTCGCCCGGCTACCACGTTCCGTTCTGGGGAGCGCCTGCCGTCATCGTCCAGCAGCGACCGGCCGGTACGATCTACCTGAGCTTCGATCCATCCTTCAGCGATGCCGTCGTGTTCTGGACCGGCGGCCTCAGCCTGCTGATCGCGTTGTTCGTCACCTACGCCTCGGCGTGGCTCACCTACCGCACGTCGAAGCGGATGGTCGCGCCGGTGAGCTGGCTGGCATCGGTGGTCGCACGCTGGGACCCGTTGACGCCCAATACCAGTCCGCTGTCGCCGCACAACCTGCCGGTGGACGCGGGCCTCGAGGTTCGCAGGCTCGCACACGCGTTGCGCGGGATGGCAGCGCGGGTAACCGACTTCATCGACCGCGAACGCCGCTTCACGCGCGACGCAAGCCACGAGCTGCGCACGCCGCTTACCGTCATCCGCGTGGCCTCGGACATCATGGCCAGCGACCCGGACGTCCCCGAGCGTTCCCGGCGCGCGGTGACAAGAATCCAGCGCGCCGGGCACGACATGCAGGCGGTGATCGACGCGTTCTTCATTCTCGCGCGCGACGCGGAAATGGACGCGGAGCGCGAACGCTTCGACGTGCACGAGGTCGTGGCGCACGAAGTCGAGATCGCACGCGCGCAGGTCGGCGATCGCCCACTCGAGGTGCGCATGATCGACGAAGGCGGCGGCGTTCTCGATGCGCCGCGGCGGGTGCTGTCGCTCATGCTCGGCAACCTGCTGAGCAACGCCGTGCGGTTTACTGAGGCCGGGAGCGTCGACGTGGTGCTGCGGCCGGACCGCATCGAGGTGCGGGACACGGGCGTCGGCATGTCCGACGAAACGCTCGCGAAGGCCTTCGACGCCTTCTACAGACACGACCGCGACGCCGAAGGCGATGGCATGGGCATCGGCCTGTCCATCGTGCGACGCCTCGGTGAACGGTTCGGTTGGCCGGTCGAGCTTCAGAGCGCGCCGGGACGCGGCACCGTCGCTACCATCCAGCTTCTGCGCTGACTCGCTGTCAACATCGAACGCGCTCGCGCGTTCCCGTTCGTTGACGCCTCCCTGCACGCCCGGAATTCCCAAGTCGAATGAGCAAGCCCGCACCTGTCGCCCGTTCCGGCCGCCGTCGCAGCTTCGTCACGATCGCAGCGGTGGCAGCCATCGTCGTAGCGGGCGCTTGGGCGTGGAAGCACCATGGGTCCTCGGCATCGGACACCGGCGGCGGGTACCGCACCGCGACGATCGATCGCGGCAACATCCGCGTGGTCATTTCATCGACCGGCTCGCTGAGCGCGATTTCGACAGTGGTCGTCGGCAGCGAGGTCTCGGGCAAGGTCACCGACGTGCTGGTCGACTTCAACGACCAGGTGCGCAAGGGGCAGGTGCTCGCGCGCCTGGATGCGAGCACCTACCAGGCGCAGATCGCGCAGGGCAATGCGGCGATCGGCGCGGCCAGCGCGACGGCCGCCGAAGCGGCCGCGGCGCTGCGCAACGCCGAGGTCGACTACCTCCGCAAGGCCGAACTCGGCAAGCAGAAGCTCGTCGCGCAGGCCGACGTGGATCTGGCGCGTTCCACGCTCGATCGCGCCCGCGCGCAGCTCGCGGCCAACCGTGCCCAGATCACGCAACAGCGGGCCGGCTCGCGCACCGCGCAGCTCAACCTCGGACGCACCGAAATCCGTTCCCCGGTCAACGGCGTGGTGCTCACGCGCACCGTCGAGCCCGGCCAGACGGTGGCTGCCAGCCTGCAGGCGCCCGAGCTGTTCAAGCTCGCGGAAGACCTCTCGAAGATGAAGATCGAGCTCGCCGTCGACGAGGCGGACATCGGGCAGGTCAAGGTCGGCCAGCGCGCGACATTCACCGTCGATGCGTTCCCGGATCGCCGCTTCAGCGGCGAGGTGAGCCAGGTGCGCCTGTCCGCGACGACCGCGAGCAACGTCGTCACCTATCCCGTGGTGATCAACGTCGACAACAGCGACGGCACACTGTTGCCGGGCATGACTGCCAATGCCGAGATCGAAGTCAGCCGCCGCGAGAACGTGTTGCGCGTGCCGAACGCCGCGCTGCGCTACAAGCCGGCGGACGATGCCATCCCCGCCGGCGCGGGTGCCGGGCCGCAGCGGACCG
>NZ_VTRV01000057.1 GCF_008274655.1 Cognatilysobacter lacus
GGACCAGCTGACCGCGGCGCGCACGGGCAGCGCAGCGCAGGAAGCCGCGAATTCCGATGCCGCGGCCAGCGGCGCCGGCGCCGACAGCGGCCTGCTCGGGCGCTATGCGGCCGCTTTGCAGGAGGCGATCCGCGACAAGTGGGTGCGGCCGGACAACATCCCGGCCGGTGCCGTGTGCAAGCTGGTGATCCGACAGCTTCCGGGCGGCGAGGTGATCGACGCACAAGTCTCGTCGCCGTGCGTGTACGACGAGGCCGGCCGCCGCTCGATCGAAGCGGCCGTGCTGAAGGCGCAGCCGCTGCCGTATGCAGGCTTCGAGAAGGTCTTCAAGCGCGAGATCACACTCAACTTCCGCGCGCCGTAGGCCTGTAGAGACAGCCGCTGTCAACCGCTAAACGGTTCAGCTGTGAGCTAGGATTCACCGTCGGGCTGTTACCTGTAACGCCCTTGCTTGATCGGTCGAGGAGTCGTGATGGGTCGTTTCGTTCGGTGCTTGCTGCTGGTCCTGGCGTGTGCGTTGCCCCTGTCGGCGGCTGCGCAGCAGGGACTTGAAATCGACATCGTCGGTGGCAATGCGGCCGCGCTGCCGATCGCCGTGGTGCCGTTCCAGAATGGCACCGGCGCCACCGACGAAGCGTCCATCGTCGCGGCGGACCTCAACCGTTCGGGGCAGTTCAAGTCGCTGCCGGTGGAGAGCCTGCCCGAGCGGCCGTCGCGCATGGAAGACACCAACTTCCCCGTCTGGCGCGCGATCAACCAGGACTACGTCGTCGTAGGCCGCGTGCTCGACGCGGGCGGCGGCAGCTTCCGCGTCGAATACGAGCTTCTCGACGTCGCCAAGCAGACACGCCTGCTCGGCTTCGCGCTCACCGCACGTGGCGGGCAGATGCGCGACGTCGCGCACCAGATCGCCGATGCGATCTATGAAAAGGTCACCGGCGTCCGCGGCGCGTTCTTTACCCGCATCGCGTACGTGACGCAGGCCGGCGTCGGCAAGGGTGCGCGCTATGCGTTGGTCGTGGCCGACAGCGACGGCTACAACCCGCAGACCGTCGTGCGCTCGACCGAGCCGCTGATGTCGCCGTCGTGGAGCCCGGACGGGGCGCGCCTTGCGTACGTCGGCTTCGAAGGCGGCAATTCCGCGGTGTACATCCAGACCATCGCCAGCGGCGCGCGCGAGATCGTCGCGCACTTCCGCGGCATCAACGGCTCGCCCGAGTTTTCGCCGGACGGACGTCGCCTTGCGCTGACGTTGTCTCGCTCGGGCAATCCCGAGATCTACGTGATGGACCTCGGCAGCCGTGCGCTGACGCAGGTCACCAACCACTACTCGATCGACACAGAGCCGACTTGGAGCGCGGACGGCTCGCGCATCTATTTCACCTCCGATCGCGGCGGCCGTCCGCAGATCTACAGCGTCTCGGCCAGCGGCGGCAGCGCCACGCGCGTCAGCTTCCAGGGAACGTACAACGCGAGCGCCACCGTGTCGTTCGACGGCAAGAAGATCGCGACCGCGCAGGGCGCAGGCAACACGTACCGCATCGCACTGATGGACGCGAGCCTCGGAAGCCCGCGCTGGAGCCTGCTCTCGCCCGGCAACCTCGACGAATCGCCGAGCTTCGCGCCCAACGCCAGCATGCTGATCTACGCGGCGCGCGAAGGCGGACGCGGCGTGCTGTACGCGGTGTCGGCCGATGCGCGCGTGCGCCAGCGCCTGGTGCTCGCCGACGGCGACGTGCGCGAGCCGGCCTGGGGCCCGTACCGCATGCCGCGCTGATGCCGCCGACCCACCGACTGCCACCCCGAGGAACGACCCGATGAATCCCAGCTCCGCAAGCAAGCTCCTGATCGTCGCTGCCATGTGCACCCTCGCGATGGCGTGCTCGAAGAAGGTGAAGGAGACGCCGCCGACCGACACCAGGACCGGCACCACCACCTCGACCACGATTCCAGCCGATACCGGCCCGCGCACCGCCGGCGCCTACGGCCCGAGCGACCTGGACAGCGATGCCTGCCTGCGCCAGCGCGTTGTCTACTTCGACCTCGACCAGGACACGCTGAAGCCGGAATACCAGGCCGTCGTGAACTGCCACGCCAAGTACCTGCGCGATCGCCCGTCCTCGCGCCTCACGCTCGACGGGCATGCCGACGAACGCGGCAGCCGCGACTACAACATGGCACTGGGCGAGCGCCGCGCGCAGGCCGTTTCATCGGCGATGCAGGCGGCCGGCGGCAGCGCCTCGCAGCTGACGGCGAACAGCTTCGGCGAAGAGAAGCCGGTCTGCACCGAGTCCAACGAGGAGTGCTGGTCGAAGAACCGCCGCGTCGAGATCAGCTACAGCGCGCGCTGAGATCGCTTCGCGCCGATTCCAACGGGCCGCCTCGCGCGGCCCGTTTCCGTTTCCGTTTCCGCGTTCATCGTGTCGACAGCCGCTGGGCCGTTGGCGGCGGGCATACTCGGCGTCCACGAACCGGGAAAACGCCATGACCAGCCATCGGTCGCTCGTCGTTGCCATCGCGATGGCGCTGGTTGCCGTCGCGATGCCTGCGGCAGCACAACGCGCAAGCCTCGCCGACCGGGTTGCGGCGCTCGAGCAGCGTGCGGCGAACCCGCAACAGACGCTCGACCTGCTCGAGCAGGTGAAGCAGCTGCGCAACGACGTGCAGTCGCTGCGCTCGCAGGTGGAGGAGATGCAGCAGGCAAACGAGCAGGCGCGCACCTCGATGCGAAACCAGTACCTCGACGTGGACGGCCGGCTGCAGCAGCTGGAAAGCCGCACGGCAACGCCGCCATCCGCGCCCGCGCCCCCTGCACCCGAAGCAGCCCCGCGCGCGGCGGCGAAGGCTCCAGCCCGGCCCGCTGCCGCCAAGGCGCCGGCAGCCAAGCCGGCGCCCGCGCCGCGTGCCGCAGCCGGTAGCGCCACGCCCACAGGGGCCGAGCTCGCCGCCTACAACGCCGCTTTCGACGCACTGAAGGCCGGCAGCTATGCCGATTCGGCGCGCCTCTTCACGGCGTTCCTCGGCACTTATCCGGGCGGCGTCTACGCGCCGAACGCGATGTACTGGCTGGGCGAGAGCTACTACGGAACCCGCAACTACGAGCAGGCAATCGGGCCGTTCTCGCAATTGCTCGAGCGCTTTCCCACGCACGACAAGGCGCCGGGTGCGCTGCTCAAGCGCGGCCTGACGCGCCTGAACCTGCACCAGGACGAAGCGGCCCGGGCCGACTTCGAGGCCGTCGTCGCGCATTACGCCGGCACCGCCGCGGCGCGTTCGGCGGCCGACCGGCTGGTGGCGATGGGCGCAGCCCCGTAGTCGCGAGGCGGGTTCGCGCCTGAACCGGCGGGCCGGGTTTTGGCCGGAAACGCGACGCGACCCGGCGGGACGGTAAAATCGCGGCATGAGCGTACCCGTCACCGTGGCCGCTGCGGCCCCCGAGCGGCTGCGGCTGACCGAAATATTCCTATCGCTCCAGGGCGAGTCGAACAGCGTCGGCTGGCCCACCGTGTTCGTGCGCCTGACCGGTTGCCCGCTGCGCTGCCAGTACTGCGACACCACGTATTCCTTCCACGGCGGCGACTGGTGGGAGATCGACGCGATCCTCGACGAAGTCGCGCGGCTGGGCGTGCGCCACGTCTGTGTCACCGGCGGCGAGCCGCTCGCGCAGAAGCGCTGCACGATCCTGCTGCAGCGCCTGTGCGATGCGGGCTACACGGTGTCCCTGGAGACATCCGGGGCGCTCGACATCGGCGACGTCGATCCGCGCGTGTCGCGCGTCGTCGACGTCAAGACGCCGGGCTCGGCGGAAGTGCACCGCAATCGCTGGGAGAACATCGCGCTACTGACACCGCATGACGAGGTCAAGTTCGTGATCTGCTCGCGCGACGACTACGAATGGTCGCGCGCGGTGGTTGCCGAGCACGCGTTGCCGTCGCGCTGCGACGTACTGTTTTCCCCGAGCTTCGGCCAGGTGGCGCCGCGCGACCTGGCACAGTGGATCGTCGAGGACCGGCTGCCGGTACGCTTCCAGTTGCAGCTTCACAAGATTCTGTGGGGCGATGAGCCGGGGCGCTGATTCGCAACGCGGCGCGCACGTCTGGCGCATCGGAGCGCGCGGCATACACCATGTTCGCAACGTGAGCCCGACCTGCCGGCGTTGACGGGCACCGGCGCGTTCACGCGCAGCCGCTGCAGGCCGCGGCGCGGGGCCCGGCGCACATGATCGCCGCGCCACTGCCGACCGCAGGCTGGCACGGAATTCCTTCGATTCGACACCTCGACGCACCGACTCCATGAACACTCCAGCACGCAAGGCCGTTGTCCTTCTATCGGGCGGCATGGATTCCGCCGTCGTCGTCGCCATGGCGAAAACGCAGGGCTTCGAAGTACACGCATTGAGCGTGCGCTACGGCCAACGGCATACGTCCGAACTCGACGCGGCCGAACGCGTCGCCGCGCACCTGGGCGTCGCCTCGCACAGGACGGTGGACGTCGACCTGCGCGGCATCGGCGGCTCCGCGCTCACCGACGCCGCGATCGACGTGCCCGTCGCGGGCGATACGGGCGACTCGATTCCCGTCACCTACGTCCCGGCGCGCAACACGATCATGTTGTCGCTCGCGCTCGGCTGGGGCGAGGTGCTGGGGGCGAACGACCTGTTCTGCGGCGTCAACGCGGTCGACTACTCGGGCTATCCGGATTGCCGCCCCGAGTTCGTGGAAGCGTTCGAGCGGCTCGCCAACCTCGCCACCCGGGCGGGCGTCGAGGGCGCGCATCTGCGCGTGCACGCGCCCCTGCAGTTCATGAGCAAGTCCGACATCGCGCGCGAAGGCATGCGGCTCGGCGTCGACTTCGGGCTCACCGTCTCGTGTTACCAGGCCGATGCGGACGGGCGCGCCTGTGGCAGCTGCGATGCCTGCCGACTGCGCGCGCTCGGGTTCGAAGCGGCGGGCGTGCCGGACCCGACGCGATACGTAAACCGCTGAAGGCGCGGGGCGTCTGCGGTACTATCTCGCCCCCGGCGGCACACGCCGGTGGCACGGGTCGTTAGCTCAGTCGGTAGAGCATCGGACTTTTAATCCGCTGGTCCCGAGTTCGAATCTCGGACGACCCACCATGCCGTCTCGCCGCTTTTCCCTGTGTCGTGCGCGAAAGAGCGGCGATGCGCGAAGGCACAGGTGTTTTTCGCCTCGGGTTCGGCGCATGCGCCAGTCTTCAGCGATGCGCAGGGCCCGGGTGCGTTCGCGGACACAAAACGCCGCGAATCGAGGACGTCGTCAGGCGTCGATCGCGGACGCTGCGTCTTGAATAGCCGGATGAAGCGCCCGTCCGCTCACATCGCGATCCACACGTACACGAACATGGTGTCGTTGGCGCGGGCGGGGCGCCCCTCACCGTCAACGTCGTGCGTCGCGCCTGCGAAACGCGTGTAGAACGTGTACTGAGCACCCAGGCGAACGTGCGCCCGGCGCCCATCTTCCGCGCCCATCGTCGCCGCACCATGCGCGGGTGACCAGTTCAGTTCGACCGTGCCGCCCTGCGTATCGGGCGACCCGGTCTGGCCGTACAGCACGGTATCGGCGCTGCCGTTGTACGCGAACGCACCGAGCGTCGCGCCCCACGTGTTGCGGTACCAGTAGCTGCCGTTGACGTTCATGGCCTGCAGCGAGTTGTCGCGGTTCTCCGCGCCGTCCGCCGCATAGGTCGCATCCAGGCGTTGTCGCTCCGTGACCAGCAGTGCGTTGACGGTGAAGGTGTGCGTGCCGGCACCGAAATGCTGGTAGCTGGCGTCGACGCCGACGTCGCGGAAGCGGTCGTTCGGCCCGGGGACGGGCACGGGATGGTCGTTGAGGTCTGGTTCGACAAGCCCGCGGCGCGCCTCGAGCACGAAACCGCCGACCTCGAGGTTACCGCCCGACACGTTCCAGGTACGGTTGACGCGCATGTACGGCGCCGCGCCGGAAACACGTCCGTCATAACCCGCGTTGACCTTCCGCAGGAAGCTGGGCGACAGCGACCGGTACGCGCCCGCTTCGGCGTACCAGTTGCCGTCCACCTGCACATACGCACTCGCGCCGATCACCTGGCCGGCCAGGCCGCCAAACAGCAGCGGAGCCGCTGGGGCGCCCGGTGCGAGGTCGGGCGCAATGTACGGGTACTGCCAGGCTGGGGCCGTGTTGAACACGTCGGTGACGCCGGGGTTGTTGTTGACGGTCAGCCCCCACACGCCGCCATGCTTCGTGCCGTTGAATACACGGGAATAGCGCACCTCCGCGTTGTCCCATCCGAGCAGGCCACCGTTCTGCGAGTACGTCGCCTGCGCGAACACGCCGAGATGTTCACCGAGCCGACCTGCGAGGAATACGGATGCCTGCCGGAGCTCGACGTTGTCGTTGCGGTGGAAGTGCTTCGCCGGAATCTCGCTCTGCGCCTGCCGCGTGTGCGTGTACGACTCGACCATCATCGCCGAGAGCGGAAGGTGCGCGCTGTCGTCAAGCCTGAGTGTGTAACCGCTCAACTTGAACTGCCGACCGTACGGCGTCAGCTGCGGGCCAAAACCGCCCACGTGGCAGCTCGTGCACGGTTGCTGCGTCTGCCGGGCATAGGCCGGCACGGCGGACACCGGAGCGATATGCAGGGCGGCCCATGCGAGCACGATGACCACCAGGACACGGTAGACGACGTCGATGTGCGTACCGCGGCCTGCGCTATTGCGAACGTGCATTCGGGTTCCTTACGGGCGGTTGTCGCCGGCGTGACACGTGAGTTGCCGAAGGCAGTTTGATCCGCGCCTGACGCCGCCGTGTTGATCTGGATCAAACATGCAGCGGCGACGACCGCGCTCTGATTTCGAAGCACCGGTGAGCGCCGCGACGCCACGCGCCCATTCCGACGAGCCACGCGCAGCCGCGGCGAGGCAGGCCCATTGTTGACGCGGGTCAAAGCCCCGCCAGGCGCGCGCGCGAGGCTGTCGACAACGTCCGAGGAGGCGTCGCCATGTCCACCGTTGCCCATCACGCCGAACAGGAGCGTTCCCGCGCCGCGCACCGTCCCATTGCCGTCGGACGCGCAGGCACCGCGTTGAGCCTTTTCATGTTGGTCACCTATGCACTGGCGGCCGTCGCTTACGTGCTGGCGCCGCAGTCGCCGTTCGTGCAGGCGTTGCTGCGCGAGTTCATGCCCGGCGTCACGAGCTTCTCGTGGGCGACCCTTGCCCTGGGTGGCGTTGTCGCCATTGCGTGGGGCTGGTACGTGGCGCTGGTCGCCGTACCCCTGTTCAACTACTTCCTCGCGCGGCGGTAAGCGACTGCGCAGGTCGCGCGCCGCCGACGAATGGGCGCGCCGTTGATGATGTCGGTCGTACAGTCGGGAAAGGCCCGACCTGCATGACCGGCAATGGACTCTGTCGCCTCCACGGCTCTCCCGGCCGCGCCGCCCGACCTGCGCGTGCTGATCGTCGATGACGATCCGGGCGTGCGCGCGCTGCTGCTGCGTTACCTGGGGTCGCGTGCTATGCAGGTGCAAGCCGCCGATTCGATTTCCACGATGCGCTGGCTGCTCGAGCAGCAGCCGTTCGACGTGCTGCTGCTCGATCTCGGCCTGCCCGACGGCGACGGCCTCGACGTGTTGCGCGAACTCCGCCAGCGCTGGCAGGGGCCGGTGTTGATCCTGAGTGGGCGCGGCGAAGCGGCCGAACATGTGCTGGGATTGGAATCGGGCGCCGACGATTTCATCGACAAGCCGTTCGACCTGCGCGAGCTGCACGCGCGCATCCATGCCGTGGCACGGCGCGCGCAGGCGATGCGGACGCCGCCCGAGCGCGTCGCCTTGGACGGGTTGCTGGTCGACACCGGCCGTCGCGCCGCGTTCGACAGGAACGGCCAACCGCTCGCCCTCACCTCGGGCGAGTACGAACTGCTGCTCACGTTCGTACGGCAGCCGCAGCAGACGCTCAGCCGCGACCGCCTGATGGACGCCACGCGCGGGCGGCCATCGGCACCGTTCGACCGCGCCATCGATGTGCAGGTAGCGCGGCTTCGACAGAAGATCGAACGCGACCCGGCGCGGCCGACGCTCATCCAGTCGGTGCGCGGCGCCGGATACCGGCTCGCCGAGCGGCCCGAGCCGGCGTAACCGCCATGCACACTCACCTCTTCGACGCGATTCCCGACGCGCTGCTGGTGGTGGACGAGCACGGCTGCATCGTCATGGCCAATCGCATGGTGTATCGGTTATTCGGGTACGAGCCGCATGAACTGGTCGGCCGTCCTGTCGAAATACTCATGCCTGAAAACGTGATGCTCCGTCACGAGCACCACCGTAAGCACTACGCACGACAGCCGCGCGAGCGGGCGATGGGGCAGGGCAGCATGGAACTGCTCGGGCGTCGCGCGGACGGCAGCACGTTCCCGGTGGAGATCGCGCTGAGCCCCATGCGCGTCGGGTTGCAGAACCAGACGCTGGCGTCGATCCGCGACGTCACAAATACAGCCACGTCGCAGCGCGTGCTGCGCAAGGCGCGCCACGACGCGACGTTGGCGGAGGTCGGCCACAGGATCCTGACGACCGAGTCGGAAACCACGGTACTGCGCGACGTGGCGGCGCAACTCGCCGACGCCGTCGGGCTCGGGCCGGTGTGGTTGCTGCGTGCCGACCGTCGTGCCGAACGCTTCGACGCCTTCGGGGCCACCCTGCCGCCCCGGGCCTGGATCGATGCACACGGCGAGGCGCTCCTGGCATCACTCGCGCCCGGTCGCCCGCTCGCGTCTCACGGCGGACGGCTGGGCGCCGCGTCGCTGCCGCCGTCGATGGCGAGCGGGATCGCCTATCCGCTGGTCGCGACCGACCACACGGTGGCGGCCGCGCTGGCGGCGTTCTCGCGCGACGCCGATGCGTTCGACGTCGACGTACAGCGCCTGCTCGAAACCGCGTCGTCGATGCTGTCGGCGATGCTGCAACGCCGTGCGAGTGCGGAGGCGCTCGCCCATGCACAGCGGCTGGAGGCGATCGGCAAGCTCACCGGTGGCGTGGCGCACGATTTCAACAACCTGCTCACCGTGATCTCCGGCAGCCTCCAGCTTCTGGAACCGTCGGTGGATGACGATCCCGAGGCGCTGGAAACACTGGCCTCGGCGATCCGCGCGGTGGAGCAGGGCGCTGCCCTCACCCGCAAGCTGCTGTCGTTTGCCGGCCGCCAGCACCTGCGTCCGGCCGTGGTCTCGCTCGGACGACAGATGCGCGACCTCGAACGCCTCGTGCGCGCCAGCCTCGGAGAGCGGATCCATCTGCACCTGAACATCGAACCCGGCGCGCCGCCGGCGTACGTCGATCCCGCGCTGCTCGACAGTGTCGTGCTGAACCTCGTGCTCAACGCGCGCGATGCCATCAACGGCACCGGCGACGTCGAGATCGCTGTACGCGACGCGCCGGAGGCCGCCGACCGCCCGGGCGGGTCCAGCGGCGGCTACGTCGCATTGAGCGTTCGCGACAGTGGGGCAGGCATGAGCGCTGACGCGCTGGCCCGTGCGTGGGAGCCGTTCTTCACGACCAAACCGGCGGGCCGCGGCACCGGGCTCGGGCTCAGCATGGCCTACGGATTCATCCACCAGAGCGGCGGCCATGCCGAACTGCAGAGCCAGCCGGGCAAGGGCACCTGCGTGACGCTCTACCTGCCGGTGGCGACGGAAACGCAGCAACGCGCATGCACCCCGCGTCCGGCACTGGTGCCCGGCGGCGACGAAGTGATCCTCGTCGTCGAGGACGACGACGCCGTGCGGCAGACCGTCACGGCATCGCTCAAGGCGCTCGGCTACCACGTGATCGCGACGGCGTCCCAGCAGGACGCGCTCGAGTGCGTGGAAACGCTGCAGGACATCGCCCTGCTCTTCAGTGACCTGACGCTCGAAGGCGAGATGACCGGCGACCGCCTCGCGCACGAGGCACGCCGCCTTCGCCCGGACCTCGCGGTGCTGCTGACCTCCGGCTATCCCGACGCCGTGCAGAACGCGAGCGCGCTCGACTACGCGCTGCTGCCCAAGCCCTACCACCGCGACGAACTCGCGAATGCGGTGCGCGGCGCGCTGGTGGGAAACGCGGAGCTGACGACCGGCTAGTGCCTGCGGCTCGCGACCGCCAGCACGCGGCCGAGTGCGGGCTCGTCCAGCAGCTCGACGTCGCGGCACGCGACCCGGATGAGCCCTGCACTGTCGAGCCGCGAGAGCGCCCGGGTCACGCTTTCCAGCGAGAGGTCGAGAAAGCTGCCCAGGTCCGCCCGGGTCATGCGCAGCAGGATGCGATCGCCGCCGAGGCCGAGTGCGGCCTGCCGATGCGCGAAGTCGAGGAGGAAATGCACCACGCGCTGTTCGGCATCGAGCAGGCTCAGCGCCATCTTCCATTCCCATTCGCGGCGGAACGTCTGCGCCATCAGGTCCGCCACCACTTCGACAAGCTCGCCGCGATGCTCGCGGAGCGCGGACTTCGGGATTTCGATTACCTCGCCCACGTCGAGCGCCATCGCATCGCAGACGTGATGGCGGATGTCGAGGGCCTCGAGCCCGAGCGCATCGCCCTTCACTTGGAAACCGGTGACGCGCTCTTCGCCCTGCGCACTGAGCAGCACCGTCTTGAACGTGCCGACGCGCACCACGAACACGCACGTGGCGGGCTGGCCCGCGCGATACAGCATGTGCTTGCGACGCACGCGGCGCACCGGGAGGCGCGCCCCTGCCCAGACCGGGTCGATGCCGACGACGTCCGGCGGACCCGGCAGCGCCGGGCCGTGCGGGTGAAGCGAAACGACGTTCGACATGACCGACACCTCGACCGCCACGCTAGCTGCGTCGCCGCCCGGAAACCGTTTCCGGACGTGTCGATTTGTAACGGTTCGTTACGACGGGGCCGCGGTGTGGCATCAACGGGCGCGCATGACCCGCGCCGCGAAATAGACGATTCCCAGTCCGAACAGCCCAGCCGCGACCGCCACGCCGGGACGACGCTTTACGGCCCCCATGACCTTCCGCGCAGCCGGCCGCGCTTCCTTGGCCAGGCGCGCCTCGACCTTGCCCGCGCTGCGCAACGGATGCTCGAGTGCGTCGAGCGCGGCACGCGCGAACTGGGCGGAATGCGCGCCATTGCCGGCGCGGCTGCGTTTCATTCCCTGGCTGGCTGTCTTCATCGCGTCTTCTCCTGGTCATCGACGGGTCTGGCAGGCGCGGGTGGCGCCGGGGGTTTGGACTGCATCTGTTCGCGCGTCCGCTCGAGCGCCTTTGTGAACTCGCGGTACGCCGCGACGACGCCGGCCTTGACCTCGCCCAGCGCCGCATTCGAGCGGCCGTCGAGCCTTGCGATCTGCTCGCCCAGCCGTTGTCTCTTCGTTCGCAGCGTGCTCATCCAGCCCAGGGCGGCACGCCGCGACTCGGCGGTCATCCGTGCCCACGAGGCGTCGACGCGGAGTTGCATTTCACGGATGCTCCGGTCGGCCTGTTCGGCGGCGGTCTTGGCGATTGCACGCAGCTCTTCGCGACGTTCGGGCGGTGTCGCCTCCATGCGCTGCAGCGTCGTATCGGCTTTCTCGGCAGTCGCAGTCGCGGGCGCTGGCGGCCGGGGCTCGGTGCTCTTCTTCGGCACCGGCTGTCCGGCGTGCACGGCGAGCGTCGCCACCGTGAGCATCGCAACTGCGGCCATACCGCGCTGGCCAGGAGCTTTCATCGCGCGTCCTCTGCCGTCGTCGTGACGGCGTTGCGTTAGCGAACACGCGTCAACGTCGCACCGGCCGCCGCCGCGGTGTTGACGTGCGTCAACATTGCGCGGCCTCGCCACCAATGTTGATCCACATCAACACCGTCTACGCCGTGCACGGCCTCATGGTGCTGCGGCATGAGCCGTTGGACGCAAGCAGCCATGAACGAATCCAACATCGACAAACCGGTCCATGACCGCGCCACCGCCGACAGGCAGTTGCAGCAGCGTGTCCTGGAAGAACTCGACTTCGAGCCACGCATCGACTCGGCGCACATAGGCGTTAGCGTCACCGACGGCGTGGTCACGCTCAGCGGCCATGTGCCGGGCTTCACGCAGACCATCGAGGCCGAACGCGCCGCGTGGCGGGTGAAGGGCGTCAAGGCGCTCGTCATGAAGCTCGACGTGCACCTGCCGTTCGACCCGGTCACGGACGAGGAGTTGGCGCGTCGCGCGCGCGGCCTGCTGACCTGGAGTTCCACGGTGCCCGACTCCGTGCGCCTGCGCGTCAGCAACGGGCGGATCACGTTGATCGGCGAAGTGCCCTGGCAATACCAGCGCATCAATGCCGAGCGCTCGATCCAGTCGCTGAAGGGCCTGAAGGGCATCACGAACGAGATCGTGGTCAAGCCCACGGTGCAGCCGTCGGCGGTGAAGGACCAGATCACCCAGGCGCTGAAGCGGAACGCGGAGGTCGAAGCGCGGCAGATCCGCGTCGAGGTGCGCGACGGTGGCAACGTGACACTCGAAGGCACGGTCGACTCGTGGATCGAGCGCAAGGCGGCGGAGAATGCTGCATGGGCGGTGCCCGGCGTAACTGCCGTGCAGGACCGCCTCGGCATCGGATAGCGCGCCGATGGACCGCGTCGCGGGCAAGACGTGCGTGGTGACCGGCGGATCGATGGGCATCGGCGCAGCGTGCGTACGACGCCTCGCCGAGGAAGGCGCGCATGTCGTCGTGTTCGACTGCGTCGACCCGGCGAAGGCGAATGCGGCGGCCCCGGTCGAACCCCCGGGATCGGTGACGTACCGGCAGGTGGACGTCACTGACGAAGCCTCCGTGCAGGCCGCGATGTCGCTCGCCGCGGCAGGGAGCGGCATCATCGACGTGCTGGTGAACAACGCCGGCATCGCCGGGGCGAACCGGCCGACACATGAGATCACCGAGGCGGAATGGGATCGCGTACAGGCGGTGAACGTCAAGGGCGTCTTCTTCTGCACCAAGCACGCGATACCGCACATGCGGGCCAATGGCGGCAGCATCATCAACCTGTCGTCGATCTACGGTCTCGTGGGCGCACCCGACGTGCCGCCGTACCACGCGTCCAAGGGCGCGGTACTGATGATGACGCGTACCGACGCGCTGCTCTATGCAGCCGACCGCATCCGTGTGAACTCCGTGCACCCGGGCTACATCTGGACGCCGATGGTGCAAAACCATCTCCGCGAATCAGGCGTGACCGACCTGGAGTCCGGTCGTCGTGACCTCGCCGCGCTGCATCCGTTGGGCCGTGTCGGCGAGCCCGACGACATCGCTTGGGGCGTGGTCTACCTCGCGTCGGACGAGTCGGCGTTCATGACCGGGGCGCAACTGGTGATCGACGGCGGCTATACGGCGCGCTGAACGCGCATGACGCAGGTGGCGACGTGAATACCGGACGTACGATGCAAATCCCCGCGTTGCAGGCACACGGCGCCACCCTTCGCGACGGGCACCGTGTCCGCGTTCGTGCCCTGCGCGCCACCGACGCCGCGGCCGAACGCCGATTCATCGACGGGCTCTCGCCCGCCACGCGCCGCGCGCGCTTCCTCGGCACGGTCGCGCGGGTCGACGACGGCCTGCTGAGCCTGCTGATGTCGGAGGACGCGAAGGGCCCGACCGCGGTCGTCGCCGTGGTGCCCGGCAGCATGGGCGAGGACATCGTCGGCGTGGCAAGGCTGGCGGCGGCGCCGGCGGCGGACCACGCCGAGATCGCGGTCACGGTCACCGATGCATGGCAACACCGCGGCCTCGGCACGGTGCTGATCGGCGCGCTGCGCGAGCTGGCCCGCGCGCGCGGCATCCGTCGCCTGTGGTCGATGGACAGCTCGGGCAATGCATCGATGCGCGACTTCGCGCATGCGCTCGGTGCCCGCGCGCATGTCGACCCCGGCGATCCGACGCAGGTGATCTACGAGCTCGACGTGAACTGAGCGCGCGACTTCGAAAGCGACGGCGCGCCGGCAATTCGCGCGGCGGCGGCGGTTTCAGCGCGCCCGCGCGGACGACGGCGTCGAAGCCGCCGTGGCGTCGAGGGCACGCGGCCCTGCGTCCTGCATCGCTTCGATGAAGTCGTCGTACTGCAGGAAGAACTTCTGCCAGAGGTACTCGACGTCCTTGCCGCGCGACGCGTCGATCTGTCGATGCAGGTCGGCCAGGTGCTCCTGCCGACGGATCAGCTCGCCGAGCGCCGCACTGCGGAGGAACGGCGAGCGCTCGTCGTACGAGGGATCGCGCATGACCTGCCGGGCCTGCTCCACGCGGCGCGCGACGTCCTGCATCGCTTCCATGGCGTGGCGCCGCCAGTCGGGAGGCGTGTCGTCGTCAGTGCGAGTAGAGGACAGGCACACGTGCCCTCTCGAGAAGATCGCGGGTGACGCCGCCGAACGCCCACTCGCGTGCGCGCGAATGGCCGTAGGCCCCGACGATGATGAGGTCCGCGCCGCACTCTTCGGCCACGAGCAGCAGGTCGTTCCCGCTCGGGCCGCGCGACAGACGGTCAACGCGCACGTTCACGCCGACGCCGTGCCGCGCGAGATGCGCGGCGATGTCGGCGCCCGGTTCCTGGCCGTGCCGGGTTTCGCCCACCTGCGGCGCAGCGAGGGCGATCTCCACGCGCTTCGCCTGCTTGAGCAGCGGCAACGCGTCGTGCACGGCGCGCGTGGCCTCGGGCGTGGGTTGCCAGCCGATCAGCACGCACTGCGGCGGGAACGTGGCGCGGCCCTCGTTGGGAATGGCCATGACCGGCCGGCCGGAGTCGACGACGAGCGTCGAAAAGATCGTGTGCAACGCCGCGGACGTGCTGTCGTGCGGGCCCGGCGCGGCCACGATCACGATGTCGTGGTAGCGCGCCTCCAGCGCGAGCAGTTGCCGCGACGCATGCACCTGCGCCTCCGCGATGTGCACGTCGAAGCGCACGTCCTCCTTCTGCAGCTGCGTGCGCAGCCGCGCCACGTGGGCGACCGCGTCCTTGCGCAGCTCGACGTAGCTCTCCTCGAGCACGATCGGCGTCGTGCCGAACGCCTGCATCTGTGCCTGCATCATGTCGAACGGGACAGACACCGAGAGCCGTGCGTCGTTGACGCGACAGAACTCGACCGCAGCCTTGATGGCGCGTGCGTCGTGGTCGGTTTCGGTGATGGCGAGCATGACGTCGCGATACATGGCGGAACTCCGGCGATCAGGGCCGCCGCGCCGGTGTCCGCCGACCGCGGCTGGTGGAGATGGGCAGGACCCCGCAGCGTCGGCGTCTGCCCTGGACCGGCTCGGCGGTCCGGCGTGGCACCGTTTCGCTGCTTCCACAGCGCCCGGGTCAAGGCGTCCTTGCCCGGGGGTGCAACTGACCGGCTTCGTCCGAGTCGCTGCGGGGTGTGCATGTAGTCAAGCAGGCGGGGCGCGGGGCTTGTTGATGCGCGTCAACAATTCGCGACCGTTCGAAAACACTGCGACGATCAGGACGAACACGACGGGTAGCAGCGCGGCGGACAACGCGGGCGCGGCTGACAGGCCCTCCAGGTGCACCATGCGCGACACCGGGGCTACCGAGACGGCGAACACCACCGCCACGGTGGCGGTGACCGTTGCCACGGCGAGGGCGCGAAAGGCGCGCGTCCCACCCTTCGCGGGCCACGCGGTGACGGCCAGCACGCCCAGGTTGCCGCCGATGAGCGAGACGAACCCGTAGGCATGCATTGCGTTCGCGGTCGACGCCGTGTGCAACCACCGCCAGGCGATGAGCGTGCCGGCGAGCGAGGCGAGCCCCAGCGCGAGCGCATGCACTGCCATCGGCACTGCGAGCAGGGGCGCATGCAACGCCCGTGGCGGGTGCGTCATCAGCCCGGGTGCGCCCGGCCGTCGCTCGAATACGAGCGTCGACGCCGGATCGATGATCAGTTGGAGCAGCACCACGTGGATGGGCAGCAGCACGGGTGGCAGCCCGACCAGCACCGGCAGCAGCGCCGCACCGGCGATGGGCACGTGCACGGCGGCAATGTATTGGATCGCGCGGGTGAGGTTGGCATGGATGGCGCGGCCCATCGCCACGGCCTCCACGATCGTGCCGAAGCGGTCATCGGCCAGGACGACTGTCGCGGCGTGTCGCGCCACGTCGCTGCCGCGCCTGCCCATCGCGACGCCGACGTGGGCAGCCGCCAGGGCGGGCGCATCGTTGACGCCGTCGCCGGTCATGCCGACGACCTCTCCGCACGCGACCAGGCTGCGCACCAGCCGCAGCTTGTCCGCCGGCCGGACGCGCGCGTACAGGCCGCAGGTCTTCGACCAGGCCAGCAGTTCCGCCT
>NZ_VTRV01000058.1 GCF_008274655.1 Cognatilysobacter lacus
ACGCGACGCGACGGTCGCCGAGGCTGCGGCGTTCGTGCGGCGGCCGGCCGTCGGCTTCCGTGTCGCGGCCATCCGGTGCGCGTACGCGTGCCTCGCGCAAGGCCTTCAGGTACGTGCGGCGCCAGTGCGTGGCGTCGTGCTCGCACAGGTATTCGAACATGGCCTGCCAGCGTTCGCGGCGTTCTTCGACCGGCATCGTCATCGCCTGCGCGATCGCGTCGCCCGCGCCGTCGAGGTCGTACGGATTCACCATCAGCGCGCCGTCGAGTTCACGCGCGGCCCCCGCGAACGGCGACAACAGCAGCACGCCCGGATTCTCCGGATCCTGCGCGGCCACGTATTCCTTCGCGACCAGGTTCATGCCGTCGCGCAGCGGCGTGACCAGGCCGACGCGCGCGAGCCGGTAGAAACCGGTCAGCGTCGAATGCGGGTAGTTGCGGTTGACGTAGCGCACCGGGGTCCAGTCGGGCTCGGCGAAGCGCCCGTTGATGTGGCCCGAAAGCTGCTCGAGTTCATGCCGCAGTTCCTGGTATTCGGTGACTTCCCCACGGGACACCGGCGCAATCTGCAGGAAGGTGAGTTCACCGCGCTGCTGCGGATAGCGCTCGAGGTAGTTGGCGAAACCCTTGAAACGTTCCGGCAGGCCTTTCGAGTAGTCGAGCCGGTCGACGCCGATCGCGAGTTCCCGGCCTGACATGCTGGCCACGAGACGCTTCACGCCGGACTTGTTCACCGCGTCGTCCGCGAGTTCCGCGATGCGCCGCGTGTCGATGCTGATCGGGAAGGCATCGGCGCGGAAGCGTCGCCCGTTGGGCGCCTCCAGCAGGCCGCGCTCGACCACGCGGCCGCGGCCGAACAGGCGCACGTAATCCTGGAAGCGCTCGAGGTCGCGTTCGGTCTGGAACCCGACCAGGTCGCAGGAGGAAAGGCCTTCGAACAGGCGCTGGTGGCTCGGCAATGCAGCGAGCAGGTCCGATGAAGGCATGGGTACGTGCAGGAAGAAGCCGATCCGGCATTGCACGCCGCGCTCGCGCAGCAGCTGGGCCAGCGGAATCAGGTGGTAGTCGTGGATCCACACCAGATCGTCGGGCTTGAGCAGCGGCGCGAGCTTGCCGGCGAACAGCGCATTGACGCACTGGTAGCCGGCGTACGTGCCGCGGTCGTAGTCGACCAGGTCCATGCGGAAGTGCAGCAGTGGCCACAAGGTGCGGTTGGCGAAGCCGTTGTAGTAGTCCTCGTGGTCCTGCTCCGACAGGTCCATGGTGACGAACCGGATGTTGCCTTCCTGCTGTTCGTGCAGGCGGCCCGAGGCATGCGGGTCGATCCGGCCGCTCCAGCCGAACCACATGCCGCCTTCCTCGCGCAGCGCATCCAGCAGCGCGATGGCCAGCCCGCCGGCGCGCGATTCCTCGGGCAACGCGACGCGATTGCTGACGACGACGAGGCGGCTCATGCGCGACCTGCCCCCGGTCCCCACGATGGAATGCGTGTACTCACGTCGCGTCCTCCCACGGCCGGCTCAGCCGCATCGCCGCGTTGATGAGGCCGACGTGCGAATACGTCTGCGGGAAGTTGCCCCACAGCTCGCTGCCCTCGAGCGAGAGGTCTTCCGACAGCAGGCCGACGTGGTTGCGTCGCGCCAGGACGCGCTCGAACAGCTCGCGCGCTTCTTCGGTGCGGCCAACGGCCGCGAGCGCGTCGATGTACCAGAACGTGCAGATGGTGAAGCTGGTTTCGGGAACGCCGAAATCGTCCGGCGCGACGTAGCGCAGCATGCCGTCGCCACGCCCGAGCTCGCGACCGACCGCGTCGACCGTGGCGGCGAAGCGCGGATCGTCCGCGCGCACGAAGCCGAGGTCGGCGAGGAGCAGAAGCACCGCGTCCATGCGCCCGCTGTGCGTGCCTTCGACGAAGTGTCCGCGCTGCGGATCGAACGCGAGTTCGCTGATGCGCGCATGCATTCGCGTGGCGCGCTCCTGCCAGAAGTCGGCGCGTTCGTGCAGCCGCAGCTGGCCCGCGATCTTCGCCAGGCGGTCGCAGGCGGCCCAGCACATCACCGCCGAGTACGTGTGTACTTCGACGCGGCCGCGGAATTCCCACAGGCCGGCGTCGGGCTGCTCGAAGAGCGCAAATGCGCGCTCGCCCAGCCGCTCGAGCCGGTTGAAATGCGTCGTGCCGCCCGGCAGGTTGAGTCGACGGTCGAAGAAGAGCTGCGTGGAGGCCAGCACCACGCTTCCGTAGACGTCGTGCTGCGGCTGCACCCATGCCAGGTTGCCGCGGCGCACGGGGCCCATGCCGCGGTAGCCAGCGAGCGTCGGCACTTCCTCCTCGTGCAGCTCGCGCTCCATGCCGATGCCGTACAGGGGCTGCAGGTGGCCGTCTTCGGGGATCAGGTTGGATACGTAGCGCAGGTACTCCTCCATCGTGCGCGTGGCGCCGAGGCGGTTGAGCGCGCGCACCACGAAGGCCGCGTCGCGCAGCCAGCAGTAGCGGTAGTCCCAATTGCGCGCGGTGTCGGCGTACTCGGGGATCGACGTCGTCATCGCGGCGACGATCGCGCCCGTCTCGTCGTACTGGCACAGCTTGAGCGTGATCGCACTGCGGATAACCGCGTCCTGCCATTCGAGCGGAATCGAGAGCGCACGCACCCAGTCGCGCCAGTAGTCGATCGTCTTCTCGAGCGATTCGCGTGCGTAGTCGGCGACGGCCCGGGTCAATGTTTCGTCGGGGCCGAGGATGAAATGCAGTTCCCGATCGAGCAGGAACGGCGTCTCCTCGCGTACCAGCCGGATCGCCGCATCGGTATTGAGGCGCAGCGTGAAGCCCGGCAGCACGTAGCGGATATGGTTGCTGCCCCAGGTGACGTCGGGGACGCGCGCGCCATACTCGGCCAGCGGGCGCAGGCGAACGCGCACGCGGGGCTCGCCGGCAAGTGGGCGCACGCCGCGGATCAGCATCACCGGGCGATAGAAACGGTCGTACTGCTTCCATCGCGGCGCGAAGTCCAGGATCTCGACCACGCCGCCGCGTGCGTCGTAGAGCACAGTCCGCAGCACCGCCGTGTTGTCCACGTAGTGCTGCTCGGTGCGGATGCAGTCCTCGAGCTCGATCTCGAAATCGCCGCCGTCGTGCTTGGGCTGCAGGAGCGCACAGAACGCCGGGTCGCCGTCGAACGCCGGTACGCAGCCCCACACGATGCGGCCACGTGCATCGATCAGCGCGCCGATGCTGCCATTGCCGACCAGGCCCAGGTCGAGCGTACTCACGCGGTTGCCCCCAGGCGCGCGACGCCCTCGTGCAGCCAGTCGCGCAACGCCGCCGTGTCGGCGAGCGCATGGGTGGCGAGGCTCGGGTGGCGATCGCCGACGCGCACCGACAGCCCACCCAACCGGTTGGCGGCGGAGAACCCGTCCTCGTCGGTCAGGTCGTCGCCGGCATACACCGGCAAGCGGCCGGCGAATGGGGCGGTTTCCATGAGGCGCCGCACGGCTTCGCCCTTGTCGCTGTGCGCGGGGCGCAGCTCCACCACGCAGTTGCCGTGCTGCAGGCGATAGCCCGGAAGACGGGCCAGTGCGGACGCTGCGAGCGCCTCCAGCGGTGAACGCGCCGCGGGCGCGGCGCGCCAGTGCAACGCGACCGCCGCACCCTTGTCCTCGACGCGCGCGCCGGGATGCGCAAGCGCTACCTTTTCGGCGGCCTCGCGCACGTTGCGCAGGTCGCCGGGTTCGTCGCAGCAGGACTCGACGATGCCGTCGCCCTGGCGCAATTCGAGCCCGTGCAGGCCGGCGGCCGGCAGGCGCAATGGCGCGAACAGCGCGTCGACCTGGGCGATGCGGCGGCCGCTCACGAACGCCACGGCGCCGCCGAGTCCCGACGCCAGGGACTGCAGCGCCTCGCGCAGGCCTTCGGGCACATCGACATCCTCGGGGCGGTCGGCGAAGTCGAGCAGGCAGCCGTCGACGTCGAGGAACAGGGCCCAGTGCGATTGCACGGGCGGCGGGGCGGGCAGGATCATCGGGGCGGGAGCACTCATCGGCTCAAGTGTGGGGCGTAACTCGTAAGCGCAGGGTGGACAGCGGCGGGCGCACACCCGGCCGTCGCGACGGGGCGGCTTGAATGGCAGGCCCCGGCCCGCATCTACCTGTCATCGCGGTCGACGGCCGCACGAACGCCAAAGGAACCCAGCCATGCGAATGGACAAGCTGACCTCCCGCTTCCAGCAGGCGCTCGGTGACGCGCAGTCGCTCGCCGTCGCGCGCGACCACAGTGTCCTGGAGCCCGCGCACCTGATGGCGGCGCTGCTCGACCAGCAGGGCGGCAGCACGCGCCCGTTGCTCGCGCAGGCCGGCGTCAACGTCGCCGCGTTGCGCGAACGGCTCGGCGAAATGTTGGAGAAGATGCCCAAGGTGTCCGGACAGGCCGGGAACATCTCGATCGGCAACGATCTCTCGCGGCTGCTCAACGTAACCGACAAGCTGGCCTCGCAGCGCGGCGACAGCTTCATCGCCAGCGAATTGTTCGTGCTGGCGGCGCTTGACGAAGGCGGCGACCTCGGACGTGCATTGAAGGCCACGGGCGCCACGAAAGACAAGCTCGAAGCTGCGGTGGACAAACTGCGCGGTGGCGAGAAGGTGCAGGACGAAAACGCCGAGGACCAGCGCCAGGCGCTGGAAAAATACACGATCGACCTGACCTCGCGCGCGGAGAGCGGCAAGCTCGATCCCGTCGTTGGCCGCGACGAGGAAATCCGTCGCACGATCCAGGTGCTGCAGCGTCGCACCAAGAACAACCCGGTGCTGATAGGCGAGCCTGGCGTGGGCAAGACAGCGATCGTCGAAGGGCTCGCGCAGCGCATCATCAATGGCGAGGTGCCCGAAGGCCTGAAGGGCAAGCGCGTCCTCTCGCTCGACATGGGCGCGCTGATCGCCGGAGCGAAATATCGCGGCGAGTTCGAGGAACGCCTCAAGGCCGTGCTGAGCGACCTGTCGAAGAACGAAGGGCAGATCATCCTCTTCATCGACGAACTGCACACGATGGTCGGCGCTGGCAAGGCCGAGGGTTCGATGGACGCCGGCAACATGCTCAAGCCGGCGCTCGCGCGTGGCGAGCTGCACTGCATCGGCGCCACCACGCTCGACGAATACCGCAAGTACGTCGAGAAGGACGCCGCGCTCGAACGCCGGTTCCAGAAGGTGTTCGTCGGTGAGCCGTCGGTCGAGGACACGATCGCGATCCTGCGCGGGCTCAAGGAACGCTATGCGGTCCACCACGGCGTGGAAATCACCGACCCCGCGATCGTCGCCGCCGCCACCCTGTCCCACCGGTATATCGCCGACCGCCAGTTGCCCGACAAGGCCATCGACCTGATGGACGAGGCGGCCTCGCGCATCCGCATGGAGATCGACTCGAAGCCGGAGGAACTCGATCGCAAGGAGCGTCGGCTGATCCAGCTGAAGATCCAGCGCGAGGCGCTGAAGAAGGAGAAGGACGAGGCGTCGAAGCAACGGCTTGCCGATCTCGAGGCGGACATCGCCACGCTGGAGCGCGATTTCAACGACCTCGAGGAAGTGTGGAAGGCCGAAAAGGCGAGCGTGCAGGGCACCACGAGGATCAAGGAGCAGATCGAAGCGGCGCGCATGGAACTGGAAGCCGCGCAACGCAAGCAGGACTACGCCGGCATGAGCGAGATCCAGTACGGCCGGATTCCGCAGCTGGAAAAGCAGCTGACGGCCGCGCAGGAAGCGGAGGTCAAGGGGTTCACGCTGTTGCAGGACAAGGTGACCGCCGAGGAGATCGCCGAGGTCGTCTCGCGCTGGACCGGCATCCCCGTCAGCAAGATGCTCGAAGGCGAGCGCGACAAGCTGCTGAAGATGGAGTCGCACCTGCACACGCGCGTCGTCGGCCAGGAGGAAGCGATCAAGGTGGTGTCCGACGCGGTGCGTCGTTCGCGCGCCGGGCTCTCCGACCCGAATCGCCCCAGCGGCTCGTTCCTGTTCCTCGGCCCCACCGGCGTCGGCAAGACCGAGCTGTGCAAGGCGCTCGCCGAATTCCTGTTCGACAGCACCGACGCGATGGTGCGCATCGACATGAGCGAGTTCATGGAGAAGCACGCGGTCAGCCGGCTGGTCGGCGCGCCTCCGGGCTACGTGGGCTACGAGGAGGGCGGTTATCTGACCGAGGCGGTGCGTCGGCGCCCCTACAGCGTGATCCTGCTCGACGAGGTCGAGAAGGCGCATCCCGACGTGTTCAACATCCTGCTGCAGGTGCTCGACGACGGCCGCCTCACGGACGGGCAGGGCCGCACGGTCGACTTCCGCAACACCGTCATCGTGATGACGTCGAACCTCGGCTCGCACCAGATCCAGGAGATGTCCAGCGACGACTCGCCACAGGCCTACATGCAGATGAAGGCGGCGGTGATGGGCGTTGTGCAGGCGCACTTCCGCCCCGAGTTCATCAATCGGCTCGACGACATCGTGGTGTTCCACGCGCTCGACAAGCCGCAGATCCGGGAGATCGCGAAGATCCAGCTGCGCGGGCTGGAGAAGCGGCTGGGCGAACGCGGCCTCAAGCTGGCGCTGACCGACGAGGCGCTCACGCTGCTCGCCAACGTGGGGTTCGACCCGGTCTACGGCGCGCGGCCGCTGAAGCGTGCAATCCAGCAGCAGCTGGAGAATCCGCTGGCGCAGCGCATCCTGTCCGGCGAATTCGCGCAGGGCGAAACCATCCGCGTTCGTTCCGAAGGCGGGCACCTGGCGTTCGAGCACGCCTGATGGCGCGATGCATCCGCGCTGCGCGGATGCATCGATGCGACGCCCCGCGGAAACCGCCGTCGGGCGTCACGACCTTCGCGCCTCAGCTTCCGCGCGGCACGTCCCGCCATGTGGACGTCGTGGCTTGCGCCCGCGTCATACCGACGCCTTGGGAAGCGTGCGCCCGCCGCGGAACGCCGGCAGGGCGCAGACCATCTCGGCGAGGCTGTGTGCGAGCTCGCGTTCGGCCATCACGGCACCATCGGCGCCACGATCGAGGAGGTAGCGCACGCCGGCATCGGAATGCGCGCGCGCGATGATGCTGATCGCGGGGTTGGCCTCGCGCAGGCGCTTGACGATTTCGGCGGCTTCGAACGCATTCGGGATGGCGACCAGCGCCATCTGCGCATCGGCGGGTCGCGCCTCCGCGAGCACAGCGGGGTTGGCGGCTTGGCCACGCACCGCCGGCAGCCCGATCGCGCGCGCATTGCGCACGCGGGGGGCGTCATCGTCGATGACGACGAGTGGAACGCCGCGCTCGACCAGCAGCGGGCCCAGCTCCCCGCCGACGCGCCCGTATCCGATGAGGATCACGTGCGGCATCGATCCGTCGGGCAGCGGCGGCGACATCACCTCGACGGTCCGCGGCACGGAACGCGCACGTCGCGCCTGCGTGCGGTCATGGGCGAGGAAGAGCAGCGGATTGACGATGATCGAAACGATCGCTGCAGCGAGGATCAGGTCGCCGGCTTCCTTCGGCAGCATGCCGAGCGCGACGCCGAGGCCGGCGAGGATGAACGAGAACTCGCCGATCTGGCACAGGCTGGCGCCCAGCAGCATGGCGACCGCGCCGTCGCGCACGATCACCCGGGCCGTCGCCCACGCCACCAGCCCGTTGCCGACGATCACCACCAGCGCGGTTTCGAACACGCGCAGCGGCTCGTGCAGCAGGATCGCGGGGTTGAACAGCATGCCGACGGACACGAAGAAGAGCACGGCGAACGCATCGCGCAGTGGCAGCGTCTCGTTGGCGGCCTGCGCGCTGAATTCGGATTCGTTGAGGATCAGGCCGGCGAAGAACGCACCCAGCGCGAGCGAGACCCCGAACAGTTCCGCCGAGCCGAACGCCACACCGAGCGCGATCGACAGCACGCACAGGGTGAAGAGCTCGCGCGAGCCGGTCTGCGCCACGCGCTGCAGGATCCACGGGATCACGCGGCGGCCGACCAGCCACATGAACACGACGAAGCCGCCCACCTTCGCGACCGTCAGCAGCAGTGCGCTGGCGAGGTCACCGCTGTGGCCACCTCCGCCGAGCGCTGGCAGCAGCACCAGCGTCAGCACCATCGCGAGGTCTTCGACCACCAGCCAGCCCACCGCGATGCGCCCACGGCCGCTGTCGAGCAGCCGCCGTTCCTCGAGCCCGCGCAGAACCACCACGGTGCTGGCCACGGAGAGCGCAAGACCGAACACGATCCCGGCCGACGTCGACCAGCCGAACGAGCGCGCCAGCAGCCAGCCGAGCCCGGTCACGGCCGCCATCTGCACGAGCGCGCCCGGCACGGCGACGGATTTCACCGCCAGCAGGTCGCGCATCGAGAAATGCAGGCCGACACCGAACATGAGCAGGATCACGCCGATTTCGGCCAGTTGCGGCGCCAGCGAGGCATCGGCCACGAAGCCCGGCGTGAACGGGCCGATGACGACGCCGGCCACCAGATAGCCCACCAGCGGCGACAGCCGCAGCCGATGCGCGACGCCGCCGAAGATGAAGGCGAGCACGAAAGCCGCGACGAGCAGTGCGATTAGGGAGGAGGGATGCATGGGCCTGGCAGCACGCGGGTCCGTTCATCACCTTAACCGCCGCGCGTCGCGACAGCGTGGGCCGGGGCGGGCCGGAGCGTCCCGGTACAATGGCCGCATGATCGGTTTTCGTGATTTTTCGCTGCGGCGCGGCGAGCGCCTCCTTTTGTCCGGTGTCGACCTCTCCCTGCATGCCGGTTGGCGCGTGGGCGTCGTGGGTCGCAACGGCACGGGCAAGTCATCGTTGTTCGCAGCCCTGCAGGGCGAGGTGGAGCCCGACAAGGGCGACATCGACATTCCCGGGCGCGCACGCATCGCGAGCGTCGCGCAGGAGACGCCGGCGCTGGACGATCCCGCGCTCGACTTCGTGCTGTCGGGCGACAAGGTTCTGCACCACGCGGTGATGGCCGAGCGCGATGCGGTCGCGCGCGAGGACTGGGAAGCGGTCGCCGAGGCGCATCACCGCCTCGAGGAAGTCGGCGGTTACGACGCCGAAGCGCGCGCGGCGAAGCTGCTGCACGGCCTGGGCTTCTCGCCGGATACGCACGAGCGCCCGGTGCGCACGTTCTCCGGCGGTTGGCGGGTGCGGCTCAACCTCGCGCGCGCGCTGATGACGCCGAGTGACCTGCTGCTGCTCGACGAGCCGACCAACCATCTCGACCTCGATGCCGTGCTGTGGCTCGAGCAGTGGCTGCTGAAGTACCCCGGCACGCTGTTCGTGATCTCGCATGACCGTGAATTCCTCGACGGCATCTGCAGCCACGTGCTGCACCTGCATTCGGGCACGGCCAAGCTCTACAGCGGCAACTACACCGACTTCGAGCGCCAGCGCGCCGAGCAGCTGCGCCAGCAGCAGATCGCGCACGACAAGGAACAGGTGGAGCGCGCGCACCTGCAGAGCTTCATCGATCGTTTCAAGGCGAAAGCAAGCAAGGCCAAGCAGGCGCAGAGCCGCATGAAGCGCCTCGCCAAGCTCGCCGGCACCGAAGCGGTGCGCGCCGAGCGCTCGCTGCACATCAATTTCCCCGAACCCGTGAAGCTGCCGCACACGCTGTTGACGATGCGCCACGTCGACTGCGGCTACGGCGCCACGAAGATCCTGGGCGACGTCACCTTCATGCTCGAAGCGGGCGATCGCATCGCGCTTCTGGGACCGAACGGCGCCGGCAAGTCGACGCTGGTGAAGACGCTGGTGGGCGAGATCCCGTTGCTCGCCGGCGAGCGCGGCGGGCATCCGGACCTGCGTATCGGCTACTTCGCGCAGCACACGGTCGAATCGCTGCGCGAAGGCGAGACGCCGATCGATCACCTGACCAAGCTCGCGCCGGGCGTGGCCACGCAGCAGTTGCGCGACTTCCTCGGCAAGTGGCAGTTCCCCGGCGACCGCGCGTTCGAGCCCGTCGACGGATTCTCGGGCGGTGAACGCGCCCGGCTCGCGCTGGCCATGATCGCGTGGACGCGCCCGAACGTGCTGCTGCTCGACGAGCCGACCAACCATCTCGACCTCGACATGCGCGAGGCGCTGGCCGAGGCGCTCAGCGATTTCGACGGCGCGATCGTGCTGGTCAGCCACGACCGCCACATGATCGGCCTGGTCTGCGAAACGTTCTGGCGCGTGGCCGGTGGCGTTGCGCAGCCGTTCGACGGCGACCTCGACGAATACGCGGTGTGGTTGCGCACGCGCGATACCAGCGACGGCAAGGACGCGAAGGTCGCGGCACCGGTGGTGGTCGAAGCGAAGCCCGTGGCGCCCGCGAAGTCGGGACGCAAGGCGAACCCGGTCAAGCTGTCGCAGGCCGAGTCACGCGTGGCGGAGCTGGAAACGCGGCTTGCAATGCTCGACGCGTCGCTCGCCGATCCGTCGCGCCATGCGGAGTTCGGACGGCTCGGGCAGGACCGCGCAAAGGCCGCGCAGGAACTGGCACGCGCGGAGGCCGAGTACCTGGAGCTTTACGACGCCGGGTAATCCAATGCCGCGCGCGGGTGCAGGGACTGCTGCTGAAAAGCGCCCGCGCACGCGGCGCCTTCACCGCGTCGGCGCGCTAGGGCACCTTCGCCGCTACGTGCGAACCCGGCCCGGAATCCACGTCATACGCGCCGAATGTTTCTCGCGCGGTTCCCATCTCCGGAAGGATGTAGACGACGCCGCTCGTGCCCTTGAACGCGGGGATCACAACGGTGTCGAAGAAATCCGCCGGCACGTTGATGCAGCCGTAGGAAATGCGGTTGTCCTGCGACGACGCGGTCTGCATGCGTTCCGCGCGACGTTCATCCACCGTGCCCTTGACGATGCGGTGCAGCGCCAGCGCTGACGCATAGTCGATCCACAGGATCGACTGCCCGTGCAGGTCGCGGTCCAGCGATGCGACGAAGCGGCCTGCGGGTGTTATCCGATCCTGGACGGGCATCGCCGCGAGCTTCTCGGCGCCCACGCCGGCGGGTGCGCGATCGCCCGGCGTGATGCCGAGCAGCGCGGGGCCGGTGCCCTGCAGGCGTCCCCTCGCGTCGAACACGAACACCGTGGCGTCGACCTTGTCGACGATCAGGTAGGGCAACCCGCGGTTGTCGGTGGAGTCCAGCGCCCAGTCGGCGACGAGCTTGACCTCCGGCGGAGGCGCCGCGTCCCGGAAATCCGCCTTGAACGGAATGCGCACCGCGACCGCATGCACGGCGGGCGACGGCGATGGCGCCGGCGTGGCCACAGGCGCAGGCGGCTTGATCGGCCAGTTCTGCGCCCAGGCCTGTGCCATGCCCGTTGCCGGCATGCACGCGACGAGCGCGAGCAGGCCGAAAGACGCCGAACGCCGCATGCACCCTCGCAGCGAAGCGTCAGTGCGGGCGTTCAACGAGGGAACCGCTGGCGCCATGGATCAGTTCCGGTACTGCTTGGGCTTGCGCTGCGGCGGCGGTGCTGGCGGCGGCGCGATCTCGGACGGCGGTGTGACCACCAGCATCGTCATCATCGGCGGCGATACCGGCGGCACGATCACCAGCGTTCCGGGCGGCGGCGGAAGCACGCCGGTCGGCGGAGTCACGCCGAACAGCGGCGTACCGGTCGGCGGCGGCGTGGTGCCCGGCGGCGTTACGGGCGGCGGCGTTACCGGCGGCGGTGGCGTGACCGGTGGCGGCGTGCTGCTGGCCACGATCGTCCCCGTCGTGTGCGCGAACACCGGCCCGCAGCAGTTGAACGGAAGCGCGTAGGCGCCGGCGTTCGTGCCGGCCAGCGTGTAGCCGCTGAAGTTGATGCGCTTGTTGGCGCCGATGTCGGGCGACGTGTAATTGGCGCTGCTGCCCGAACCTGCCACCAGCGTGACGCCGACGGGATTGCCCTTCAGTCCGTTGAGCGTCGTCGTCGTTGTGCCGTCGTACGTCTTGTCGCCACCGGCGGCGAACACCAGCATGTACTGGGCGAGCGCCGCGCCTTCGGTGAGCGTGAACTTGTTGAGGTAGTCGGTGGGTGCCGCGTAGGAGACCGGGTTGTAGTAAATGCTCACCGGCGCCGCCGTGATCGCGGCCTTGGGGGCCAGCGCATCAAACACCACCGTGCCGCCCGCGATGCCCGGGCCGGTGCCGTCGGTGTCGGCGCTTAACGTGAGGCCGAGCGGCAGGCCGAGGCTGCGCGTTGGGTCGGCAGTCGGGCGCGTGAGCGTGATCGCGCCGCGGATGTACACGTCGTTGCCCGCGCACATCAGGAGGTTGCCGTCGGTGACGGTGATGGCTGCCCGGTCGTTGACGTTGTTTCCCGCGCTCAGCAGCACGCTGCCGCGCGTCGTCGTAATCGCGGCATTGACGTTGATGTCCTGGCTGCAGCACGCCGCGAAGTTGCCGTTCGTCGCGGTGATCGGCGCATTGATGTCGATGTTGCGATCGGCGTTGAGCGTCAGCGTCGTGGGACCACCGCTTGCCGACCAGCTCACCGCATCGTTGACGAAGATGTCTCCGTTGTCGGCGCCCGCGCCCGTCGTGGTGATCGTGATGTTGTTGGTCACCAGCTGGCCGGACAGCGTCGCGCCGGAGATGTTGTTGCCCGGTGCGCTGCCGATCACGAAGTCGTGCGGATCGATCAGCCAGCGGCCCGTGGTGCCGCCGTTGGAGGCCGTGGTGACGCGCGCCGCATCAGCGACGTTGACGGTCGCGGCCGACGTTTCGATCGCGCCGCCATTGCCGCCGTCCGGCGCGCTCGCATCCAGCGTGCCGCCAACGTTGACGGTGCCGGTCGCCATGTCGCCTAGCAGAACGATCGTGCCGTTGCGGTTCTGGATCGTGCGCGCCTGGATCACCCCGGTGTTGTTCACCACCGTATGCAGCAGGTCGCCGGCCGACTGCGCGCTCATCAGCACGTGTCCTCCGTCGGCACGGATCAGCCCACCGTTCTCGGCGAGTGCATTCAAGGCACCCTTTGCCACCGACAGGTTCAACAGGCCATCGCCCGCGACATCCAGGGTGACCGCTTCCCCCGCCGCCAGCGCGACGCTGCCAAGGCGCGCAGAGATGACGCCGCGGTTGCTGACGGTGCGGCCCAGCAGCGCGACATAGCCGCCGTCGCTCGCGTTGATGCTGCCGAGGTTGACCACGGAGCCGTTGCCGGCGCCCGTGAATGCATATTTTCCGGCAGCGAAGTCGGCGTCGCTGAGGTTCATCGTCGTGGCGACGAGCCCGCCTACGTTGACGGAGGCACCCGCACCGAACAGCACGCCGTTCGGATTCAGCAGGAACACCTTGCCGTTCGAGGTCAGGCTGCCGAGGATCACCGACGGGTCCGCGCCGAGCACGCGATTCAACGCGATCGAGTTGCTGCCGGGCTGCACGAACTGCACCGTCTGGCCGGTGCCGATGCTGAAGCTCTGCCAGTTGATCGCCACGTTCGGTGTGGTCTGAGTGACCACGGTATTGACGCCCGGCTTGATGGTGGCCTGGCCGACCGTGACCACCCCGCCGACAGGGTCGGCGTGCGCGGTGGCCGCGATGGCCAGCATCAGCGACGCGGACAGCGCGTGGCGCACCATTCGCGGCACCGTTTTCGAAGCGGACCTGCCCGCGCCCCGCGCGTGCAGAGAAGACGAAACAGCGACGTCGTCGCTGAGGGGCGTGGAACGGTTGACGCTATTCATCAGGAATCCTCGAGTGCACTTTCAGGTTCGCGTACGGCCGGGTGCGATCAGAAAAACTTGATCGCCTGGATCCAGAAACGTCCGGAACGGTCTGGTGCCGAAATCGCATCCTCGCTGCCGAGTTTGCGTGCGTAGTACGTGCGTATCGCGAAGTTGCCCGGGTCGACCCAGGACAGCCCGACGCCCGCGGCGCTGAGGCTGCGGGTGTTGTCGCCGGCAAACCATGGATTCCGGTTGATGGTCACGCTGCCCGTGTCGACGAATCCGAGCAGGTGCACCTGGCCCGGCACGCGCGTCCGTGGCCCGTTGAGGAGCACGCGCGCTTCGAGCGTCGCGAGGTACCCCTCGTCGCCGAACGCTTCGCCCTGCGGGTAGGCGCGCACGCCGTCCATGCCGCCGAGCACGAACTTTTCCGACGGGTCGAGGTTCTTCGACGCGCGTTGTGCGGACACGCTGCCGTACAGCGACACGCGATCGGTCACGCGCTGCAGCCGCGTCACGTTGAGCGCGAGCTTGCTGTAGCTGCCCGCGCTGCGTGCGGTGACTGCATCGAGCGCCGCGGCGGATGAGGGCCGCAGGTCGAGCGCGCCCGATGAGAGCCCGAGGAAGAACGTGCCGAGGCCGCCACCGCCGAAGCTGTCGCGGTGGTTTCCGTACAGGCTGCCTGTCCAGACGTTCGCCGTGCGGTCGGTACGCGACTGCACGAGATCGACGATGTCGGTGAAGTCGCGCCTGTCGTAGGTCACCCCGGCATACAGGTTGGAATCGCGCGAGCGGATCAGCGGGTAGATGCCGTACACGCTCGCGACGTCCGCGCTGCCATGCGCATGCAGTGGCGCGAACTGCTTGCCGAGCTCGTAGTCGAGCTTGCTGTAGGCGACGCCTGCCGTCGCGCGGCCGAACTGCATCTGGTAGGACGCACGCCCGTAGCGCAGCCCGTTCCCGGACGTGATCAGCCGCAACGAGGCGACGTCGCCACGCCCCAGCGGATTGTTGAGATTGATCGTCCCGCCCAGGCGGTACTCGCCGGTGTAGGGATTGCCTGCGTTGTCGGCATCGATGCTGCCGGTGACGGCGCGCCCGGGCGCGACGTCGACGATCAGGTCGCTCGTGCCTGGCTGCGAGCCTGGAACGAGGGTCGAAGTGACATTGACGCCCGGAAGGTCCGACAGCAGCAACAGGCGATCCTCGAGCGGGCGGATCCTGATCGCGTCGCCGCTGTTCAGCCCGCCGAGCAGTCCGTTGGCGAGGCCGTCCGAAAGGTGGCTGTGGTTGCGCAGGTCCACCTGGCCATAGGCGCCCTCACTGACCGCGAGCGTCACCACGTTGTTGGTGATGCTCTGCGCCGGAAGGTACGCGAGCGCGACGAAGTAACCGTGTTGGCGGTAATGCGCGGTGATGCGAGCGGCCATGGCCTGCAGGTCGGCCAGCGTGAGTTCGGCGCCCGGCGTGAAGCCGGCGATCGCGAGCAGCTGATCCGGCGGGTACGCGCGCGCACCCGTGATGCGCAGTTCGCGCACCATCACCCTCACCGAATTGGCGTCCGGCGCAGCGGCCGGCGCGGCTTCCTGGATGCGGATGTCGGGGGCGCTCTGCGGGCGGACGGGTGTGGCCGGCAACTGGCGGAGCTGGCTGCCGGCGCCCGGGATCTGCTGCGCCATGACGCCCTCGCTCAGCGCAAGCAGCATCAAGGGCAAAAGCTGTTTCGTCTTGTTCATGAGTTTCTGTCCTGATCCCCACTGACCGTGTCGGGGGTTGAAGTTCGTGGCCCGGTGCGCGAGCGGCAACGGCCGTCGTCAATGCCGTGGCGCAGCGAAGCCGTGTGTCGACGCCGGTCGGGGCCGCGCGTCGACAGGGATGCAGATCGACCGCCTGCGACGGAGGCGCGCCACGCATGTGCGGGCAGCGTCCGTGTCGAAGCCGGGCGATAGCGTCCGAGAAAGGCGACAAGCAGAACGCTTGCCAGTTGGATGAGCACCCCTCATCCGCGGTCCATGAACGCGCTTTCGATCGTGACCGCCACGTGACTGGAGAGCGCTGCCGGGGTCGCAACCGGCGCCGCTCCGTGGGACCGCGTTGCGACTGCGCGAGCAGCAGCGCGGGTTTGCGCGTCCGGCAAGGTGGTGGCCGGACGGCAGACCCTCAGCCGCGGGCGGT
>NZ_VTRV01000059.1 GCF_008274655.1 Cognatilysobacter lacus
CGCCGCGTCGCACTCCCGGAGCTCGCACCGCGCGTCGCGGCGGCGGAAGTCGCCGGGTCGGTCGTGGGCGGGGACGTCGCGATCGTCTTCGGGCGCGAGCGCACGGGGCTGACGAACGACGAGCTGCACCTCTGCCACCAGGCCGTGCACATCCCCGCCAATCCGGACTACAGCTCGCTTAACCTGGCGGCCGCCGTGCAGGTCGTTACCTACGAGCTGCGCGTCGCCTTCCTGGAGCGCACGCAAGCGCCCGGGCCGGCGGAGCAGCGCGACCCGCCGGCCTCGCACGAGCAGCTGGAGGGCTTCTACACCCAGTTGGGCGACACGCTGGACGCGATCGACTTCCACAAGGGTCGGTCGCCGGACAGCGCGATGCGCAAGCTGCGGCGCATCTTCAACCGGACCGGCCTTGACGAGCGCGAACTGCGGCTGCTTCGGGGCGTGCTGGCGGACGCGCAGCGCATGGCCGGAATCGCCCGGTCCGGCCCCGCCGACTGAGCCACCGACGCGCGTGAAGGGCGCGCCGCGGACCGCGACCGCCGTCCCACTCCCGTCCGTTTTGCTTTAGGCTCGCCGGGGAAGCCTTCCGGTCGTACGCCTTGATCACGCGAGTCATCCGCCTAGCGTGCCTTCTGCTCGCCCTGATCGCCCCGTCCGCGCGGGCAGCCGATCCGTCGTCCGGCGTGCTCGTACTCGGCCGCATCAGCGACGATCCCGCCGCGCATTACGAGCAGCTCAAGCCCTTGCTCGATTACGTGGTGCCGCGCATGGCCGAAGTGGGCATTCGCGAAGGCCGGATCCTGATGGCCCGCGATCCGCAGCAGATGGCCAGCTACATGCGCCGCGGCCGGGTCGACTGGGTCACCGAGACCGCGGGCACCGCGATGATGCTCGAACAGCGCGCCGGCGCCCGCCCGCTGCTGCTCACCGAGCGCGACGGGGTCAGCCACTACCACAGCATCTTCTTCGCGCGGCGCGACCGCGGCCTGGCCAGCCTCGCCGACCTGCGCGGCCGGCGCATCGCGTTCCAGCGGCCGTCCTCGACCAGCGCGTACTACGTGCCGGCGGGGCTGCTGCTCGATCGCGGCATGTCCCTGGAGGTGCTGCTTTCGCCCGACGACCAGCCCAGCGCGGGCACTGTCGGTTACCTGTTTGCAAGGTCCGAGCTCAACATCGCGACCTGGGTGCACAAGGGCCTGGTCGATGCCGGCGTCATGAGTGACCTCGACTGGGAAAATCCCGCGCGCGTCCCGTCTGCATTCCGCCGCGACCTCATCGTGATCGGGCAGACGCCCGACTACCCGCGCGCGATCGAGGTTGTAAGGCGCGATCTCGACGCGCGGATCGCCGCGCGCCTGCGGGAAGTGTTGCTGCAGGCCTCGCACGATCCGTCCGCCCGCGATGCGCTGCTCGCGTTCTTCGGGACCACGCGGTTCCTGCCGATCGATCCCGCGTCCAGCCGTGCGCTATCCGACATTGGCCACGGCGTCGCGCGCATCAAGGCGGATGTGGAATGAGGTTCCGGATCGGCCTGCAGGCGCAGTTCTTCGCCATGGTCGGATTCGCGATCCTCGCCGCGAGCCTTCTGCTGCTGCTTTTCTGGGTGAGGCAGCAGGAGGTGCAGCGCACGGTCGAAGCGATGTCGCGGCAGGCGACCGGGCAGGTGCTGGACGCCAACCTGCGGCGGCGTGCGGAAGGCGCGGCCGGCCAGCTGGCCAAGTCGCTGGCCAATCCCCTGTACTACTTCGATCTCGACGCCGTCGGCGACCTCGCGAAGGGCACCCTGCAGCAGCCGGGCGTGCGCTACGTGCTCGTGTTCGATGCCGACGGCAACATCCTGCACGACGGCACGCCCGACATTCCCACCTACGGCCGTCGCATGGACGATGCGCTGGCCTACGAAGCGATCGGCGCCCGCGAGCTGCATTCGCAATCGACGCCGGACACGCTGGATGTCTCGGCGCCGGTGATGATCGGCGAGTCGCGCCTGGGCGGCGTGCGCATCGGCTTCGATCGCAGCGAAGGCCGCGACTTCCAGCTGACGGCGATGAGCACGCTCGGTCAGAAGATCCGCGACCTCGGCGCGCGGCAGCTGATGGCGATCCTGCTGATCAGCGCGGCGTTGCTGGCGCTCGGCGGCGTACTGCTCGCGGTGATCCAGCGCACGATGGTGCGGCCAATCAGCGAGCTCGCCGATTCGGCGCGCGCGATCGAGGCGGGCTACTTCGAGACGGAGCTGCCCGTGAGCCGCCGTCTCGACGAACTGGGCGATCTCGTGCGCGCGTTCGGGCGCATGAGCCAGAGCGTGGCGCGGCACGACCGCGAGATCCGCCGCATGGCGTACACGGACGCGCTCACCGGCCTCGCCAATCGGCTCGCGTTCCGCGAGATGCTCGACGCCCGGCTGATGACGCTCAACGGCGCCGGTCGCCAGCTCGCGCTGCTGTTCGCCGACGCCGACGATTTCAAGCGCATCAACGACACGCTCGGACACGATGCCGGCGACGAGGTGCTGCTGCAGTTCGCGCACCGGATTTCCGATGCCGTGGCGCAGATCGGCGGCGCCGACGCGCGCGTCGCCCGTTTCGGCGGCGACGAGTTCGTCATCCTCGTCGAGGACACCGACGTTCGACCCGCGGCAACGCGGCTCGCCGAGCGGCTCGTGAAGGTGCTGTCGGAGCCGCTGGTGGTGCAGGGCAGGCAGGTGTTCCTCGGCACGTCGGTGGGCGTGACGCTGTTCCCCGACGATGCCGATGGTGCGACCTCGCTGCTCAAGAACGGCGATATCGCGATGTACCAGGCCAAGGTCGCCGGCAAGAGTTGCTACCGTTTCTTCAGCCGCGCGATGAACGAGGCCGTCGAACGCCGCGTGCACCTCGAGAACGAGCTGCGCGGTGCGTGGGACCGCGGCGAACTGCGCCTGGTCTACCAGCCTGTTTACCGGCTGGCCGACCACCGCCTCGTCGGTGCGGAGGCCCTGCTGCGCTGGCGGCATCACGAACAGGGCGTGATCGCGCCGTCGGTGTTCATCGATGTCGCCGAGCAGAGCGGCCTGATCGAGACCATCGGCCCGCAGGTGATGCGCGCGGCCTGCGGCGACGCCAAGCGTTGGCAGCGTGCGCGTGGCGAGGACCCGCCGTTGTTCGTGTCGGTCAACGTGTCGCCGCGGCAGCTGCGCAGTGGCGACCTGGCCAAGATGGTGGAAGCAAGCCTGCGCGACGCCGGGCTTTCCCCCGAGCAGCTGCATATCGAGCTCACCGAGACTGCCGTCATCACCGACGAAGCGCACGCGAGCCAGCTGCTCACGCGGCTGCGCGCACTCGGCGTCAAGGTCTGGCTCGACGACTTTGGAACGGGCTTCTCCGGGCTTAGCCATCTACGCCGCGTGCCCGTCGATGGGGTGAAGATCGACCGCAGCTTCGTCGCCGACGTGCTGCGTGACCCGGACGACCTCGCGCTGACCACGGCGATCATCGCGATGGCGCATTCGCTGGGCATCACCGTGGTGGCCGAAGGCGTGGAGAAGGAAGGGCAGTACGCCCTGCTGCGCGAGCGCCGCTGCGATTTGGCGCAGGGCTACTGGCTCGGGCATCCGCTGGAACTCGACGAGTTCATGGCGCTGGCGGCGGAAGCCGTCGCAGCCTGACGGCGCGTTGCGGCGTGTCGCGGCGTTCGCGGCGCCGGCCGAGTGGCCTAAAGGAAATGCGTGACGAGCGCGGCGAGGCGGTCCGACAGCGCGACCGCAGCGACGATCGTCGCGACGCCGCAGGCCCAGGCCACGCCCATCAACGCGCCATCGCGCTCGAGGTAGGCGAACGCGAACAGCAGCGCGAGCACGCCGAGCACGTAGTTGGTGAACGGGATCGGCAGCGTCAGCAGCAGGCCGGTCGCGAAAACCAGCACGCCCGTGAACAGTCGCGGCAGCCAGTGGTCCAGCATCGCAGGCATGCGCGGGCGGACATGCCGTTCCAGTCGCGTGAACCAGGGCGCCAGGCGATCACGAAGGCGCGCGAGGGTCGCGCGCCGCGGTCCGCGGCGCGCCATGAATCCCGGAAGCCACGGTCGCGAAAGCCGGATCAGCAATTGCAGGCCCACCAGCATCACGAGGGGGCCGCTCAGGCCGCCCGCCAGGCCGGGTACGGGAATGAAGGCGGGGGCTGCCGCGGCCATCAGCAGCATCCCGAACGCGCGGTCGCCCAGGCCCGCGAACAGGCCGCCCAGGGGTTGCACTTCCGCGGGATCCCCTTGGGCGAACGTGTCAAGCAACGCGCGGGTGCCGAGTTCGGCGGCCCGCTTATGACGCTCGCGCATGCTCGTCGTCCGGCCGCAGTGGCGCGCGTTGCAACAGCAATTTGTCGACGCGCGGGCCGTCGAGGTCCACGACTTCGATCCGCCAGCCCTTCCAGTCGAAGTGTTCGCCGGCGTGTGGGATGCGCCCGAAGTGCGCGATCACCATGCCGGCGGCGGTGTGGAAGTCATGCTCGTCCTCGCCGGGCAGGGCGCTGACGCCGAGCACGTCGCGCAATTCCTCCACCGCGAGAGCACCGTCGACCAGGAGCGACCCGTCGTCGCGCGTGACAACGCCGGTCGGGCTGTCCTCGCCTTCGCCCGCCTGGATGCGGCCGATGACCGCGCCCATCAGGTCGTTGACGGTGACCAGCCCGGTCACGTCGCCGTACTCGTCCACCACCAGCGCAAGCGACTGCTGCTCCTCGCGGAAGATTTCCAGCAGCTTGAGCGCGGGCGTGGATTCGGAAACGAACAACGGCTCGCGCAGCTGGGAGAACAGGTCGGGTACTTCACCGCGACCGATCGCGCGCACCAGCGTCTTCGATTCGAGAATGCCGATGACGTCCTGGTCGTTGCCGCGGTAGACGGGAAACCGCGAAAACGGCCAGGCCTGCAGCGCTTCCAGGTTTTCCGACAGTTCGGCCGCAGCGTCGAGCCAGGCGATCCGCGTGCGGGGCGTCATCAGGCTGTCGGTGCTGCGATCGCCCAGGCTCAGCACGCGATTCATCATCTTGCGTTCGTCGGCGTCGATCACGCCCTGCTCGTGGCCTTCCGACACGAGCATGCGTATCTCTTCTTCCGTCACCGCCTCGCCGCTGCCTTCGCTCAGCCGCAGCAGGCGCAAAACCAGCCGCGTCGATGCGGACAGCAGCAGCACGAAGGGTTTGGCGGATTTCGCGAAGAACACCATCGGGTAGGCGACAAGCGAGGCGATCGCCTCCGGCCGCAACGTGCCGATGCGCTTGGGCACCAGCTCGCCGATCAGGCCGAAGAAGAACAGCATCAGCAGGAACCCGGCGACGAAGCCGATCGTCTGCGCGTACGGCGCCAGCAGCGGCACCGACATCAGCGGCGCCGCGATCTTCCCGCCCATGGACTCGCCGCCGAAGTAACCGGTCATCAGGCTGAGCAGCGTGATCCACAACTGCACCGAGGACAGGAAGCTCTCGGGATGCTCGGCAAGCTCAAGGGCTTTCGCTGCGCGCGTGCTGGTGGCGGCCATGTGCCGCAGGCGCGACTTGCGCGACGTCATCACCGCCATTTCCGACATCGCGAAGAAGGCGTTGCAGACGACGAGCAGGAAGACGATCAGCAAGTCGCGCAAGTACGGATTCCCGGATGGGGCGGTCGCGCTGCGCAAGGCGGGCGAGGCCGGCACGAGGCGTGCGACTCGGGCCGCCCCCGACGAACGAAGGGGTGCGGGTTCAAGACGGGCGCGATCTTATCAGGTGGCGAGACTGCGCCATCGTGAAGGCGAAAGATGGAAGTGAAGGAAATGCGTAACAATGCGCCGTCATAATCCTGTCATCCACCGCCCAGCGCGAGGCACGCAATGTTCTCCCTGCAGACGATCTTCGGCCAAGGCAAGCAGTTCTATGCGCTCCTCGAGGAGGCCGCGATCGCCGCCCACGACAGCACCACGGCGCTGCACACGATGCTGCGCGAGCCCTCGGCCGGCCAGCCGGCGCTGGACGCATTCAAGCTGGCCCGCCAGCGCGAGCGCGCGGCGTCGGACAAGATCCGGCAGGAGCTGGTGAACAGCTTCATTACCCCGATCGAGCGCGAGGACATCGAGGCGCTGGGGTCGGCGCTGTACAAGATCCCCAAGCAGGTCGAGAAGTTCGCCGACCGCTATTCGCTGGCGCTCACCCACCTGCAGGGCATCGATTTCGCCCCGCGCGCGGCCATGCTCGAGAAGGCGTCCGCGGTTGTCGTGGAAATGGTGCAGGCGCTGCCCGGGCTGAAGCTCGAGCCGATGAAGGTGCTCAGCGACCGCCTGCGATCGATCGAGAACGAAGCCGACCGCCTGATGCTCGAGCTCTATCGCGACATCTATTCCGGGCGGCTCGACTCGCTGCAGATGTTCCTGCTCAAGGAATTCTTCGAGATCCTCGAGAAGGCGATCGACCGCTGCCAGGAAGCCGGCGTCGTCGCTTACGAAATCGTCCTGAAGAACTCCTGAGGCGACGCCGATGCTGACCCTCGTGCTGGTGGTCGTGGCCGTCGCGTTGATCTTCGAGTACATCAACGGCTTCCACGACACCGCCAACTCGATCGCGACCGTAGTCGCGACGAAAACGCTTTCGCCGATGCAGGCGGTCTTCCTGGCCGCAGGCACGAACCTCGTCGGCGCGCTCTGGGGCACGGCGGTTGCCAAGACGATCGCCTCGGGGATCATCGATACCGGCGTCGTAAACGTCAGCTCCCAACTTGTCCTGTGCGCCCTGATCGGCGGCATCGCGTGGAACCTGATCACGTGGGCGGTGGGACTGCCGTCGTCCTCGTCGCACGCGCTGATCGGCGGGCTCGCAGGCGCCGCGGTAGCCGCTGCGCGCGGCAACTGGCACGCGATCATCTGGGCGCAACCGAAGGATCCGTGGTTCAAGAGCGGCGGCGTGCTGTGGAAGGTGGTAGTGCCGATGGTGACGTCGCCGCTGATCGGCTTCGTGGTCGGCTTCGTGGTCATGGGCCTGCTGTTCGCGATCATTTCCGGAATGGCGGCCAGTGGTGGGGTACTCCGGCGCGCGGCGCGGCCGCGATCCGTCAACGGCTTCTTCGGCAAGGCGCAGGTGTTCAGTGCCGCGGCGATGGGCTTTGCGCACGGCTCGAACGATGCGCAGAAGACGATGGGCATCATCGCCATCGCGCTCGTCGGGGCGCAGTCGGCCGGTACGCTCGACGGGCTGCCGTCGTGGCTCGCATTCATGCATCCATCGGCAAACGCGCTGGCGCACAACGACATCGACACGTGGATCAAGGTGGCTTGCGCGGTCGTGATGGCAGCCGGCACCGCGGTCGGCGGGTGGCGGATCATCAAGACGCTGGGTCACAAGCTCGTGAAGCTGCAGCCGATCAACGGGTTCGCGGCCGAGGCGAGCGCCGCGGCGGTGATCCTCGGGGCGTCGGCGCTCGGCATCCCGGTTTCCACCACGCACAACATCAGCGCGACCATCATGGGCGCCGGCACTGCCAAGCGGTCCAACGCGATCCGCTGGACCACGGTGGAGCGGATGGTATGGGCGTGGGTCCTCACGATCCCCGCGGCCGGCGGAATCGCCTGGCTCGCCTACGAGCTGATGGCGCGGACCGGAATGGTCTGACGTAAAAAAACCCCGGTGGGGCTCCATCCACCGGGGTTCTTCCTCCCGAGCGGGAGACGCACTCCCTTTCAGAAAGAGTGGGCGGCGTTATCAGCGCCGCGCGAGCGACGATCCTCCGCACCCGGTTAGGCGGGCGTCAACCGGTTGTTATCGCGCGGACCGACGTTCAGCGGCGTCGACTCAGAACAGGTCTCCGCCCGCCGACAACGAGCGTTCCATGCGGTCGCCGAGGCCGCCGATTTCGAGGACGAGTCGATGCACTTCGGCAAGGTCGAGCGCGTCGAACGGGCGGTTTTCGCACAGCTGCAGATGTGGCACGCCGTCCAGATCGCCGATCGCCAGATGGCCGACCTGGCTGTCCCAGTTGAACGAGAGCGCGCGGCGCGGATCGACGCCCGTCATCGGTGCAACGACGGTGCTGACGCGCAGGTAGGCGCGGTCGTCCTCATCGGACACGCGCGTCAGGAAGATCGCCTGGTGGCGGCTTCCGTGCTCCAGCGACAGTTCGACGCACATCATGCCGTCGTCGTGCAGCGTGACGTCGTGGCCGGAGCCGTCGAGATAATCGCGGATGTCTTCGAAGTGGCGCATGGGGGGAACTCCTCGTCGGGCTCTATGCTAACGCGATGGCGAGTGACGGAACGAACGATGCTGCGCGACGCATCCTTGCCGCGATCCGGGCGTTGCCGGCGGGCGAGGTGGCCGGTTACGGCGAAGTGGCGCGACGTGCCGGGCTTCCCGGCCGCGCACGGCTCGTCGCGCGCCTGCTGAGCACGGTTGCGGAGCCCGGCCTGCCGTGGCATCGCGTGTTGCGCTCGGACGGGCGCGTCGCGTTTCCGCCCGACTCGGACGGATTCGTCGAGCAATGCGCCCGGCTGCGGGCGGAGGGCGTGCCGGTCGCCAACGGCCGCGTTCGGATGCCGCGCCGTGGGCCGTCCCTGGACGAGACGCTCTGGGGCCCGCCGGGCTGACCGCTGCACGGCAGCCGTCACCGGTAACGTCTTTACTGCAGTGCAGCAGCTAACATGTCGGCTCGCAAGGAGCCCCGATGTTTTCCAAACTACCGCCCGTCACGCGCGCACTGCTGATCGCCAACGTGTTGATGTTCGTCCTGCAATGGTTCGCGGGCGAGTCGATGCTGGGCGACATCCTCGAAAGGCTCCAGCTCTGGCCGCTGGGCGCGGGTACCGACGTCTATTCCGCGCCGGCATTCATGCCCTGGCAGCTGGTGACCTACGCGTTCATGCACGCGTCGTTCGGGCACCTGGTGTTCAACATGCTCGCGCTGGTCATGTTCGGCTCGCAGGTGGAGCACGTGTGGGGGCGCCAGCGCTTCGCCGCCTATTACTTCACGTGCGTGCTCGGCGCGGCGTTGTGCCAGCTCGCGGTCGGCTACGCGACGATGTTGAACGGCGGCGATGCGTATCCGACGGTCGGCGCATCCGGCGGCATCTTCGGCCTGCTACTCGCGTACGGGGTGCTGTTCCCGAACCAGCGCGTGATGCTGCTGATCCCGCCGATTCCGATGAAGGCGCGAACGCTCGTCATCCTGTACGGCGTTCTCGAGCTGACCATGGGCGTGACGGGCACGATGCCGGGTGTCGCGCACTTCGCACATCTGGGCGGCATGCTGTTCGGGTGGTTGCTGATTCGCCACTGGCGCCGGCGGCCGCCGACGCGCGGCACGCGGCCGCGGCCGCCGAACATCCGCATCGTGCGCTGACACGAAAACGCCCGCCGAAGCGGGCGTTTTCCATTCACTTGCACGCCTCGATCAAGGCCAGAGTCGTACCTGGACGTCCGGCTTGGGCTGCATCGGCGTGCCGGCCTTGCAGGCGAACGCGGTGCCGAATGCGGGCTGGTTCATCAGCGGCAGGTCAGTCCGCCAGCGACCCGGCGGATAGGCGCTGCTCGCCGCCCGCGCCGTGGCCTCGTCCACCGAAAGCTGCTCGGGCCACAGGTGGGCCCAGCCGGTGTAGAAGGCCTGCATCACTTCTTTCGGTGCGCCCGGCTGGGCCGCCAACAGCGCGGCCTGTGCGATTTCGACGCCTGCCTGGTCGGCCAAGAGCACGTCGCCGACCAGCATGCCGTTGACGCGCACGCCGGTCAGCTGCGGATAGGGCATCGCATTCGCCTGTGACGCGACGCGCCCGAGCACCGACGACCAGGCCGTGCTTTCCGCAGGCGTCCACCAATCGCGGGCGGCGCCGTGCGAATCGATGAGCCGGCCGCGCGTATCGATCGCGTGCACCAGCTCGTGGCCGACGAGCGCGCCGTACGCCCCGTACAGGGCGGCCGATGGCTGCGTCGTGTCGAACACCGGCGCCTGCAGCATCGCGGCGGTCACGATCAACCGGTTCTGCGGTACGTCGTAGGTCAACGCGGGCTGCTGCGGCAGCACGTCCCAGCGGCGGTCCGCGTTGCCGCGACCGATGCGGCGCATTTCCTCGCGGTGGCGCCATGTCGACGCGATGAGCATGTTGCTGCCGAAGCTGCCGCGCCCCATCGGCTGGACGGTGTAGTCGAGATCGCGGCGCGGGGCGCCTACTTCGATGGACACCGCTGCAAGTTTGGCTTTCGCTTCCGTCTTCGCGGCATCGCCCAGGCGTGGATCGCGGTCGACCATCGCCGAAAGCGCGTCGCGCACCTGCGTCGCGATCTGCATCGCCTGCGTGCGCGATGCCGCCGGCAGGTAGCGCGCGACATATTCGCGACCGAGCATCGGTCCCGCGGCAAGGTTGATGGCGTCCAGCACCGATTCCTGGCGCGGGGCCGGCGTGACTTGACCGCCCAGCACGCGGCCGCGGAAATCGAAGTTCGCGTCGCGCCATGACTTGCTCAGGTACGGGGCCATGGCGTCGCCGACACGCCAGCGCAGGAACGTCTTCCACTGCTCCGGGCTGATCGCGGCGACGTAGTTGTCGAGCGTGGCGAACAGCGTCGGGTTCGGCATCGACACCTGGTCGTCGGTGACACCCTGCGCCTTCAGGAAGTCGCCGAGTTGCAGGCGCTTGTACTGCTTGGCGAGCCCGGACGTCGGCACCGCGGCGTAGTTCGCGCGCGGGTCGCGCAGCGCGGCGAGCGGGCGGTCCGCCTGCGCGATGCGCGTCTCGAGATCGATCACCTGCTGCGCCTCGGTGGCGACCTGCGCCTGCGGAGTGCCGGTAAGCGCGAGGATCTTCTGCACGTAGGCGCGGTAACGGTCCATCACCTCGCGCGTTTCGGCGTCGGTGCGGCTGTAGAAGGCCGGGTCGGGCAGGCCGATGCCGCCTTCGGTGAAGTAACCCACATGCCGGTTGGTATCGGCGAGGTCGACGTCGGCACTGAAGTTGAACGCGACCGGGATGCCGACCTGGTGCAGCGCGGCGATCGCCGGCGGGATGTCCTTCGCGCGCTTGATCGCATTGATGCGCGCAAGCAGGGGAGCGATCGGATTCGCACCGTCGCGCTCGACCGCGGCTTCGTCGAGGCCGCTCGCCCAGAAGTCGCCGAGCAGCTTCTGCACGGCGCCCTGCGGCGCGGACATTGCGCCGTTGAGCAGGTCGATCTGCTGCTGGTGCGCGCGCTGGCGCAACTGGTCCAGCGCGGAAACGGTCCCGACGCCGGGCGTCGGTGGATTCGCGGTCAACCAGCCGGAGTTCGCGAACGCATAGAAGTCGTTGCAGGCCGTCGGTGCCGTCACCTTCGCCGTCTTCGCGACCGCCTTCTTCTTGGGCGCGGCGTCGGCAGCCGGCATCGACAGCACCGCGAGCATTGCGACGGACAGGGCGGCGGCGAGGGGGCGTGCGGTCATTGCGATGCATCCATGGGGAAACCTGCCGGAGTCTAGCAACGCCGCGCTGCGGGCAATGAACGCACTCGTCACGATGCACGTGCACCCGACGCAAATAGAGAAGGCCCGGGTCGCCCCGGGCCTTCGTGGTTCAACGATGGATCGATGCCGTTACCAGATCACGACTTGCTGGTCGCCCGAACGCACCATCTTGCTGCCCGCCTTGCACTGGAACGCATTCGCGAACGCGGGCATGTTGGACGGCGCACCGATCGCACGGAACGTCGCCGGTGCGTGCTCGTCGGTGGTGATGCGAAGCTTCAACTCGTCCGGCGTGAAGTTGCGGCGCCACACGGTCGCGAAGTTCATGAAGAAGCGCTGGTCGCGCGTCATGCCGTCCTGCATCGTGTCGGGCTGCCCGGCGGTCGCCTTTTTCATGGCGTCGTAGGCGGTGTTGAGGCCGCCGAGGTCCGCGATGTTCTCGCCGAGCGTGTGCTTGCCGTCGACCTTCAGGCCCGGTGCGACTTCATAGCTGCTGAACTGGTTGACCAGCTTGTCGGTGCGCGACGCGAAGCCCTTCGAGTCGGCGTCGGTCCACCAGTTCTCGAAGTTGCCGGTCGGGCCGAATCGGCTGCCCTGGTCGTCGTAGCCGTGCGTCATCTCGTGGCCGATCACCGCGCCGATGCCGCCGTAGTTCATTTCGTCAGGCGCGTTGGCATCGAAGAACGGCGGCTGCAGGATCGCGGCCGGGAACACGATCTCGTTCATCGACGGGTTGTAGTAGGCATTCACCGTCTGCGGGCTCATGCCCCATTCGGTGCGGTCGACCGGCTTGCCGATCTTCGAGATGTCCCACTTGTAGTTGAACTCGTTCGCGGCCAGCGCGTTGCCGATGTAGCTGGCGCGCGAGGTGCGCAGGCCGGACCAGTCACGCCACTTGTCGGGGTAGCCGATCTTCGGCGTGAACGCAGCCCACTTCGCCAGCGCCTTCTGCTTGGTTTCCGGCGTCATCCAGTCGAGATTCTGGATGCGCACCTTCTGGGCCTCGCGCAGGTTCTGCACGAGCTGCTCCATGCGCGTCTTCGATTCCGGCGTAAACGCCGCCTTGACGTAGAGCTGGCCCATCGCCTCGCCCGCCGCGCCGTTCAGCGCACCAAGCACGCGCTTGCCGCGCTCCTTGATCTGCTTCTGGCCGCGAAGCGTCTGGCTGTAGAAGTTGAAGTTCTCGTTGACGAACGCGTCCGACAGGTACGGCGAGGCTTCGTCGACCGTGTGGAAGCGCAGGTAGCTGCGCCACGTGGCGGCCGGCACGTCGGCGAGCATCTTGCTGACTTCCTGGTGGAAGGACGGGATCGCCAGCGAGAACATCGCCGGAACCTCGATGCCCTGCGACTTGAAGAACGTCGTCCACGGGAAGTTCGGCGTCAGCTTGTCGGCCGCGGCGGGGCTGATCGGGTTGTAGAAGAGTTCGGCATCGCGCGACAGCTCCGAGCGCGACTTCGACGCCTTCGCAAGTCGCGTTTCGAACGCTACGACGTCCTTGGCCTGCTGGGCGGCGATGGCGGAGGGAAGGCCCGACAGCTGCAGCACCTTGGCCACGTGCGCCTGGTACGCCTTCACGATCTTCGCCTTCGACGGATCGGTGTAGAACGTGGTGTCCGGCAGGCCGAGGCCGCCCTGGAACGCCACGCCGATGTTCATCGACGAGTTCTTGTAGTCGGGCGTCGAGCCGAAGCCGAACAGCAGGTTTTCGCCCTTGGCCGCGCTGGTGCGCAGGTAGTCGGCGATTTCGGCCTTGTTCTCGAGGCCCGCGATCGCGGTGAGCTCACCCTTCAGCGGCGCGATGCCCTGCGCGTTGATCTTCTTGGTGTCCATGCCGGTCGACCAGAAGTCGCCGACGATCTTCTCGACGCCGGTCGCGCCCTTGGACTTCGCGGTGTTCTCGGCGATCTGGCGCTGCACGGCGTTGCTGCGCTCGTCCAGCATCTCGAAGGCGCCCCACGACGTGCGGTCCGACGGAATGTGGTTGGCTGCGAGCCACTTGCCGTTTACGTAGCCGCCGAAGTCGGTGCACGGATCCTTCGAAGTATCGAGGTCGGCCTTGGCGAAGCGGTTGACGGGGGGGAGCTTGCTCGTATCGAGCGTGACGCCGGCGGAATTCGCGGACGTCGCGGCCTGCGCGGCGACGCCTACGAGCGCGGCGCTGATGGCGAGGACGAGAGGGAGGGCAGTTTTCTTGGAAATCACGTGGGACTCCGGAGCCGGAACAGGTTCAGTCGGCCGCCGCGGGCGGCGGCCGGGGGCACGCCGGATGGCATGCCCGCTGGACGGTAGTCCCTCGCGGGCCGGGGCGGAAGCCTGCCGGAGGTCATGCAGGTCGCCTGAACCGTGCGGCCGGAAAGCAGGCGCGGCGGTGGGTTTTCACGTACCATTCGCCTCGTTCAGCGCCTGGCGACCGCCCCCCGGGGCCCGTTTTCCAGGTTACACGCAGACCCACCAGGGTCGCCGCACCAGCGGCAGCGCGTTGTCTCCGCACGCATTTCTCGGCGCCGACACACGTTCCGGATCCCTCCGGGGCGTGACATCCTCAGCTCGCAGCGCGGTTGGAAAGCTTCGAGTCGATCCGCGGACAGCCGTCCGCGGCATATCCGTACCCGGAGTTTCATTTGACGACCATGACTTTCGAGGCCCTCGGCCTCCCGCCGGCCGTGCTGCGCGCACTCGCCGACAAGAACTACACCACCCCGACCCCGATCCAGGAGCAGGCCATCCCGCTCGTGCTGGCCGGGCGTGACGTGCTCGGCGGCGCCCAGACGGGCACCGGCAAGACCGCGGCATTCGGCCTTCCGCTGCTGGGCCGCCTGTCGGGCACCACGGCACCGGCCGGCCCGCGCAAGCCGCGCGCGCTGATCCTCGTCCCGACCCGCGAGCTCGCGGTCCAGGTGGCCGAGAGCCTGCGTGGCTACGGCAAGCACCTGCGCCTGTTCACCGGCACGATCTTCGGCGGTGCCGGAATGAACCCGCAGGTGGACATGCTGCGTCGCGGCGTCGACATCCTGGTCGCTACGCCGGGCCGCCTGATCGACCACCTCGAGCGCGGCACCGTGAAGCTCGACGCCGTCGAGATCCTCGTGCTCGACGAAGCCGACCGCATGCTCGACATGGGCTTCATGCCGGCGATCAAGCGCATCGTCGACCGCGTGCCGAAGCAGCGCCAGACGCTGCTGTTCTCGGCGACGTTCGAATCGCGCATCCGTGGCCTCGCCATGGCGTTCATGCGCAATCCGGCGGAAGTCGAAGTGGCCGCGCGCAATACCGTCGTCTCGACCATCGCGCACATCGCGCATCCGGTCGACGGCGGCAAGAAGCGCGACCTGCTCACGCACCTGCTGACCACGCGCTTCAAGGATCGGATCCTGGTGTTCGGCAAGACCAAGCACGGCTGCAACCGCCTCGCCGAGCAGCTCGAAGAGTCGGGCATCAAGGCCGTCGCGATTCACGGCAACAAGAGCCAGGCGCAGCGTCAGAAGGCGCTCAACGAGTTCAAGGCCGGGCGTTGCCGCGTGCTCGTGGCGACCGACGTGGCCGCCCGTGGCCTCGACATTCCGGACCTGCCGCTGGTCATCAACTACGACCTGCCGCTGATCCCGGAAGACTACGTGCACCGCATCGGCCGTACGGGTCGCAACGGCGCCACGGGCGAGGCGATCTCGCTGGTCGCGATCGACGAGGGCGGGCTGCTCTCGCAGGTGCAGAAGCTGCTGGGCATGAACGTCAAGCAGGTGATTGTCGAGGGCTTCGAGCCGTCGCAGGCGCTTCGCATGGACGCCAAGCCGCCGGTGGGCAACCGTGGCGCGCCGCGTCCGTCGCACCGTCCGCACGGCAAGCCGGCCGCGCGTCATGCGACTGCGCACGCCGGATCGCCGAAGGGGCGCAGCACCGGCGGGCGCACGCGTACCGCGAGTTGAGCTCGCGGGAGCGCGTCGTCGCGGCGATCGCTCCGGCGGAATCAAGGCATCAGAGCGCCGTCGACCTCCGGGTCGGCGGCGTTCTTGCTTCTGCGCCCAAGCGTTAGCTGACCAGGCCCGACATCGCGGCAATGCCGGCGCTGTCCGGAAACACCCGCGCGTTCACTTCCGTCCGCGACAGGCCGAGGTGGTCGACCAGGAGGCCCTTGAACAGCGCGCGCATGTCCGTGGTGGCATGCAGGTCGCGCCCCTCGAACAAGGCGGACCCGGACAGGCCCGGCCAGTCGCCCGCGATGCGCCCGCCGCGCACTGCCCCGCCGACGAGG
>NZ_VTRV01000006.1 GCF_008274655.1 Cognatilysobacter lacus
CCGCAGCTGCCGCGAATCTCGTCACGCAGTACATGGCGTCGCTGGGCGCCGGCGAGCTCGCGAAGGGCCAGGCGCTCTGGTCCACCACGCCGAACGACTCCGCCGTGCTCCAGCTCTCGCGCAATACGCCTTTCGACATCGGCGTAGGCGCGCCCACCACCGACGCAGGCGGACGCGTCGCGGTGCCCGTGCAGGTCCGCGGCAAGGCCGACGACGGCAGCGCGCGACACCTCATGGCGACCTACACGGTGCAGCGCAACGCATCCGGCGACTGGCAGATCATGTCCGCCATCGTGCGCGACGCGTCCCCCTGACGCCGGATGGAGGCTCCTCCCACGCTCGTGCTCGATACGAACGCGTGGCTCGACCTGCTGGTGTTTCGCGACCCGTTGCTGGACGGGCTTGCCGGCGCCGTCGATGACGCGACGTTGCGCCTCGCGACCGATCCGCGCGCACTCGCGGAACTCGCGCGCGTGCTGCGCTACGACGCCCTGCGGCTCGACGAGGTGTGCGCTGCCGCCCACCTCGCCGAAGCCGTGCGGCTTGCCCACACGATCGACGTACCGTCGATGCAGCTGCCGCGCTGCCCCGATGCCGACGACCAGATGTTCCTGGAAATTGCCGTGGCCGCGCGGGCAACCGCACTGGTCACGCGCGACGCCGCACTGCTCGGCATGTCGCGGCGCATGGGGCGCGACTACGGCTTCGCGATCATCGAGCCTGCCGGTTGGCGGAGCGCGCTGGCGCCCGACGTCCGCTAGCGCCTCGCGCGTCCGACCTCGGCGCCGCGCGTGACAGGTCAGATGTCGAACCGGTACGCCAGCTTCACCAGGAACTGTTCGCTGTCACGCAACCGGAACGAATCGCGCAGCTCGTCCTCCGCACGGAACTGGCCGTCGAATTGCTCCTCGAACAGGCTGCCGCCGCGCACGTAGGCGATGTACAGGTCGGACAGCGGCGCGAGTTCGTAGCGGTACCGCACCTGGAACCCGAGGTTGTCGAGGCCGAAGTCGTCGTGGCGGCGCGCCACCGGAATCACGCGCCGGTCGGCGCCGAGGTCGTACGACCGAAGTGCCTTGGCGTCGAGACCGATCGCTTCGAGCTTGACGCGCAATTCCTGCTTGGATCCGATCAGCCAGGTGCCTGCTGCCGATACGAACACCTGGTTCGAGCGATAGGAGGCGAGCGACGCGGGGCCGCCGCCGGTGGTGCCGCGCCAAAGCAGCCATTCGGGATTGTGCTGCACCGACACCGTCAGGCCGACGTTCGCGCTGTCGCTGACGAAATAGCGCGTGCTCAGCTCGGTCGAGACGCGGCCCTGGCGCCAGTCGCCCAGGCCGTCGACCGCATAGTTGAGGTTGCCGTAAAAGCCCCAGCGCCCGCGCCGCGGCAGGTCACGCTCGTAGAAGAACGACGGACGCACGGGCATGCGCACCGCACCGTGGCCGCGGGTGACTAGGTCATCGTTGCCGCTGCTGAAGGCGGAGAACTCGGCGTATTCGGTGCCGCCGTCGCGCGTTTCGCTCGAGCGGGACACGGCGACCGCGTTGGCGATCAGGAGGCCGTGGTCGTTGCTGCGACGGGACGCGGCGGCTCGCCACTGGTGGCTCGCATACATCGACGAAGCCGGCAGGTTGGTGAAGCGTCGTGAATATTCGTAGCGCGCGTAATTGAAGTTGTTGCGCTCGAGATAACCGAAATCGTTGAGCTGCAGGTGGTCGCCCAGGTGGAGCAGGTAGAGCTGCTGGCGACGGCCGCCGCCAAGTTCGTCGTCCACCCTCACCTGCGCACCGGTGTCGCGGATCCCGCGGCCCGCCTGGTCGACCGTCGAGCCCACGATCGTCGAATTGACGGTGAACGCCGACGACGGCGTCCACCGGTGATCGAACTCGCCGACGGTGGCCACGCGGTCAAGGTACGGGCGGTCGACGCGCGTAACCATCGCGCCGAAGCCCTGCGAACCGATGTCGCGCGTTGCGCGCAGCGCATAGAAATCGCGACCGACCTCATCGGCTTCCGTTGCGGCGAACACGCCATACGTCGTGCCGCCGGCGCTGCCATTGAGCTTGACCGCCGCCGTCACGTCGCCCGCGCCCTGGTTGTCGTCGCGCGCGCCGCCGACCCGCCGTGTGTAAATCAGCCGGTTCGCGGTGTTGAGCGAGCCGAACGGGACGTCGAAGAAACTCTGGTTCTCGGTGAAGAACGGGCGCTTGTCGCTGAAGAACGTTTCGACGGCGCCGAAGTTGACCACCAGCTGGTCGCTCTCGACCTGCCCGAAATCCGGGTTGAGCGTCGCCGACAGCTGGAACTGCCCGTTCGGCTTCCAGAACACGTCCGCGCCGCCGTCCACCTTCGCGCGATGGGCGACGTTGTCGAACACGCCCACCACGAAGGGTGTGACGGCGAGCAGCGACTGGCTGTACTTCGGCACTTCGATCGGCTGGAACGCGGAGAGGTAGCGCGCGTCGGCGTAGCTCACCGCCGGCCACGCCATGCGTTCGCCGGTGACGCCCACCACGCGATCGAGCTGCACGGTGATGCGGCGCGTGTCCGCCTGCGTCTTCTGCATCGGCGCGATGTACCAGGGCACCAGGATCTCCGCCGACCAGCCCGAGGCGTCCTCGCTGACCGCGTGGCGCCAGTTGCCGTCCCAGTCGTGATTGAACTGGTTCTCGTTGGTGATCGTGCCGTCCTCGATGCTGTCCGACAGCGACACCATGAAGTTGTAGCCGGTGCGGCCGTCGCCGTCGAAGTCGACATACAGGTTGACGCGATCGACCTGTCCGCCCTGGTCGCGCTGGCTGCGCTGGCGTCGGCGCTCGATGCCGGGCGGCTGGACGCTGTGGAACGCGACGGCGAGCCCTTCAGGCGTGGCCTTGATCCAGGCTTCGGTCGGGTACGGCGCGGGTTCGCGCGAAAGCGGCTGGGTCAGGCGGAAATCGGTGACGTGGCGGGCATCCGCCCACTCGGCCGTGTCGATGCGGCCGTCGACCTTCACGGGGACGGCGGCTAGCGACGGAAGCGGGACGAGCAGCGCAAGCGCGAGCATTGCGCGGAACAGGGGGGGCATGCGGTGGGTCCGGTGGGGCACGGCGCCCACAGAGGCCGCAGCGTACGCTCGGCGCTGCGACGCGGCCGAGGGTCGTAGGTCATGGCCGGGGACGACGGGCGTCCCCGTTTCGACCGGGCGCGATCAGGCGGACCTGCGCGAGGCCTTGGTGACCGACCGGCCACGCTCGGTTGCCCGGCGCTTCGTGGCGGCACCGCTTTCGACCTTCGTCGCAGCCTTCCTTGCGAGCTTCTTCGTCGCCTTCGGCGCGGTCTTCTTTGCTGCCTTCTTCAGCGCCCTGGCGGCTGGCGCCGGCTTGCGCTTGGGCTGCAGCATCGTGCCGGTGCAGTTGCGCGAACCGCAGCGGCAGCCCCAGATCTTCTTCAGCTGCGCGGTGTGCGCCTCGCCCAGCGTGATGCCGTAGTTGTACGTGAGCTCCTCGCCCACCTTTATCGCCTTCTTGGCTTCGATGAAGACGCGATCGCGGGAGCGGTCGTCGCCCTCGCTTTCCTCGATCAGCGAATCGCAGTTGGGCGAGCAGCTGTGGTTGATCCACTTGGCGATGTTGCCGCGGCGGGCGCCGTCGATCACGAACTCGTCGTTGATCGTGAACAGGAACGTGTGCCCCGATTCGGCCGAGCCTTCGTCGCCGGCGTCGACATCGTCATGCGTGCGGCGCTGCCCCCGGTATTCGATGATCCGCTCGCCCTTGGCGATCGGGGCGATGGCGAACACGCCCGTGCCGTGAATGGCGGAGCGGCGGGCGACGACCTTGCTGGGCATGCGGTGGACCGGCTGATGGGGAGCCGCATTCTGCCGTGACCGCAGCCCGCGGTCATCCATCCACGTGAACGCGCGCCCTCGCCGCCGCCACATGGCAGGCCTGGCGGATAAATCGTACAATATCGGTCCCGATTAAACTCCCGGGAAAAAGGCCAGCCGATGCTGCGCATTACCCGACTCACCGATTACGCCGCCGTGGTGCTCACCGTGCTTGCCGCATCGGCCGGTGAAGTGCTCAGCGCGTCGGATATCGCCGAGCAGGCGGGGCTTGAAGCCACCACCGTCAGCAAGGTGTTGAAGCCGCTGGCGCAGGCCGGCCTGGTGGAGGGTTTCCGCGGGGCGCACGGCGGTTATCGGCTGACTCGACCCGCGGTCGACGTGAAGCTGATCGAGGTAATCGAGGCGATGGAAGGCCCGCTCGCGGTGACCGACTGCAGCGTCCACGACGGCAACTGCGGGCTCGAGTCGTCGTGCGGCATGCGTCGCAACTGGCGGCGCGTTAACGACGTGATCGTGCAGGCGCTGCAGGGCATCTCGCTGCAGGACATGCTCGATCCCGAACCTGAACCCGATCCGCGCGCGACGCGCCGCATCGACCTGCGGCTTGCGAGCGCCTGAGGTAACGCCATGACCGAACAGATCGCCAACGCCGAGATCCACCAGCAACTCGGGCGCCGCTACGAAGCCGGCTTCGTCACCGATATCGAGTCGGACACGTTCCCGGTCGGCCTGGGCGAGGACATCGTGCGCGCGATCTCCGCCAAGAAGGAGGAGCCGGAGTGGATGACCGAATGGCGGCTCGCCGCATATCGCCACTGGCTGACCATGACCGCGCCCCACTGGGCGAAGCTCGAGCTGTCGCCGATCGATTTCCAGGCGCTGAGTTACTACTCGGCGCCAAAGGGCCCGAAGTACCAGTCGCTCGACGACGTGCCGAAGGAACTGCTCGATACCTACGACAAACTCGGCGTGCCGTTGCATGAGCGAGCAAGGCTCGCCGGCGTCGCCGTCGACGCGGTGTTCGATTCGGTTTCGGTCGGCACCACGTTCCGCAAGGAACTGGCCGAAAAGGGCGTGATCTTCTGTTCGATGTCCGAAGCGATCCGCGAGCATCCGGATCTCGTCCGCCAGTATCTGGGCAGCGTCGTATCGGCCAGCGACAATTTCTTCGCCGCGCTCAATGCCGCCGTCTTCTCCGACGGCAGCTTTGTTTACATCCCAAAGGGCGTTCGCTGCCCGATGGAGCTGTCGACGTATTTCCGCATCAACGCCAGCGACACCGGCCAGTTCGAGCGCACGTTGATCATCTGCGAGGACGCTGCCTACGTCAGTTACCTCGAAGGCTGCACGGCGCCGATGCGCGACGAAAACCAGCTGCACGCGGCGGTCGTCGAGCTTGTTGCGCTCGAGGGCGCCGAGATCAAGTACAGCACCGTGCAGAACTGGTATCCCGGCGATGAGAACGGCGTCGGCGGCATCTACAACTTCGTGACCAAGCGCGGCGAGTGCCGCGGTGCAAGGTCGAAGATCAGCTGGACACAGGTGGAGACGGGGTCGGCGATCACCTGGAAATATCCAAGCTGCGTGCTGATCGGCGACGACTCGGTCGGCGAGTTCTATTCGGTGGCGCTGACCCATCACCGGCAGCAGGCCGACACCGGCACCAAGATGATCCACATCGGCAAGCGCACGAAGAGCAAGATCGTGAGCAAGGGCATCAGCGCCGGCCGCGGTCAGAACACCTATCGCGGCCTCGTGCGCGTGCAACGATCCGCCGAGGACGCGCGCAACTACACGCAGTGCGACTCGTTGCTGATCGGCAAGAAGTGCGGCGCCCACACGTTCCCGTACATCGAGGTGCGCAATGCGGGCGCCAAGGTCGAACACGAGGCGACCACGTCGAAGATCAGCGACGACCAGATGTTCTATTGCCGGTCACGCGGAATAACGCAGGAGGACGCGGTGTCGATGATCGTCGACGGGTTCTGCAAGTCCGTGTTCCGCGAACTTCCGATGGAGTTCGCGGTGGAAGCCAAGAAATTGCTCGAAGTCAGCCTTGAAGGCGCGGTGGGCTGATCCCGCGCACCGGAAACTCCGCGCAGGCCGCGATGCGCGGCTCGCAGCGGCAACACATCGGGCGCGCCGACGAATGCGCCGACCCCAACGGGACACAAGAATGCTGAAGATCGAAAACCTCCACGTCCGCGTCGCCGGCAACGAGATCCTGCGCGGCCTCACGTTGGAAGTGGCTGCCGGCGAAGTGCACGCGATCATGGGCCCGAACGGCGCGGGCAAGTCGACCTTGGGCAACGTCCTGGCCGGGCGCGAGGGCTACGAGGTCACGGAGGGAACCGTCGAATTCGACGGTCACGACCTGCTCGCGCTGGCGCCGGAAGAGCGCGCCGCGAGCGGCGTCTTCCTCGCGTTCCAGTACCCCGTCGAGATCGCGGGCGTCAACAACACCTACTTCCTTCGCACGGCGCTCAACGCGCAGCGCAAGGCGCGCGGCGAGGAAGAACTGGACTCCATGCAGTTCCTCAAGCGCGTGCGCGAGAAGCTGGCGGTGCTGCACCTGAAGGACGAACTCCTGCATCGCGGCGTCAACGAAGGCTTCAGCGGCGGCGAGAAGAAGCGGAACGAGATCTTCCAGCTGGCGTTGCTCGAACCGAGGCTCGCAATCCTGGACGAGACGGACTCCGGCCTCGACATCGATGCGTTGAAAGCCGTCGCGCACGGTGTCAACGCGCTGCGTTCGCCCGATCGCGCATTCCTGGTTATCACCCATTACCAGCGCCTGCTCGACTACATCCGGCCCGATGTCGTGCACGTGCTAGCGGAAGGCCGCATCGTCGAAACCGGCGGCCCGGAGCTGGCGCTGGAACTCGAACAGCACGGCTACGCGTGGCTCAAGGATCGCGTGGCACCCGGGGTCGATGCCTGACATGAGCGCCCTGCTCGATTCGCTCACCGCCGCCTTCGACATGCTGCCGCAGCGCGACGCCGGCGGCCTGGGCGAATCTCGCCGCTCCTCGCTTGCCGCGGTGCGCCGCGACGGCCTGCCCGGGCCGCGCGTCGAATCATGGAAATACACGAGCCTGCGTTCGCTGGAGCGTCGCGAGTTCTCGCCCGCGACGGCACCGGGCTTGCTAGACGATGCGTGGATCGCCGGGATCCCGGCACCGCGCATCGCCTTCGTCAACGGGCGTTTCGCCGAATCGCTGAGCGACTTCGACGGACTCCCCGCTGGCGTGGACTTCGAGCCGGTCACGGCCGTGCTCGCGCGCGGCGCTGCGATCGAAGGCGCCGCGTTCGACACCGAGGTGGAGCCTGAGGACCGACCGTTCGCACGTCTCAATGCCGCGCTGTTCAGCGACGGCGCGCTGATCCGCGCCAAGCCGGGCGTTCGCAGCCCCGACGCGCTGAACGTCGTCGTCATCGGTGCGCCTGCTGCGGGCGACGTCGCGTCCCACCTCCGCCATCTGGTCGATCTCGGCGAGGGCGCGCGACTCGAGGTCGTCGAACACGTGGTCGGTGGCGCTCCGCATGCGAATCTCGCCACGTCGGTCGCGCACATCCGGCTGGCTGCGGGCGCGCACCTTGTGCATGCCCGCGTGCAGGACGAATCCGACGGCGCGCAGCTGTTCGCGCGCACGGATGCCGTGCTCGCGCACGATGCCGTGTATGACCGCCTCGACCTCGAGCTTGGGGCGGGCCTGTCGCGTCATGAACTGGATATCGCGCTGCCCGGCGAGCGCGCCCGCGTCCGCGCGAATGGCGTGCTGCTGGGGACCGCACGTCGCCATCTCGACACACGCATCGGCCTCGACCATGCCGGGCGCGACGGCACGTGCGAACTCACGTGGCGCGGTCTGGCCGCCGGGCGCTCGCGTGCTGCGTTCCACGGCGGGATCCTGATCCGCGAGGGCGCCGACGGCACTGCGGCTTCGCTGTCGAACAAGAACCTGCTGTTGTCCGACGCTGCCGAGATCGATTCGCAGCCGGTCCTGGTGATCCATGCGGACGAAGTGCAGGCCGCGCATGGCGCCACGGTCGGCCAGCTCGACCCGACGGCGCTCTTCTACCTGCGTTCGCGCGGGATTCCGGCACCCGAGGCGCGCGAGTTGCTCACCGCCGCGTTCTGCCGCGAGAGCCTCACGGTGCTTGCGGACGGCCCGACGCGCGAGCGCCTCGCGGCGCGGCTCGACGCCGCGCTGGCCAGGATCGAAGCCACATGACCGCGATCCCGACGGCGGCCGCCATCGACTGGGCTCGCGTTCGCGCGGACTTCCCGCTGCTGCAGCGCACGGTCCACGGCAAGCCGCTCATCTATCTCGACTCGGCGAACACCGCGCAGAAGCCAGCCGCCGTCATCGACGCAGTCGACGATTTCTATCGCCTGCATAACGCCAATGTCAGCCGTGCCGTTCACACCCTTGGTGCGGAAGCGACCGAATCTTACGAAGGCGCGCGCAGGAAGCTGGCCACGTTCCTCAACGTTCGTGCCGATGAGCTCGTGCTGTGCAGCGGCACGACGTTCGCGATCAACCTCGTCGCCTACAGCTGGGCGCTGCCGCGGCTGAAGCCCGGCGACGCCATCGTGCTGACGCGCATGGAACACCACGCGAACATCGTGCCTTGGCAGATCATCGCCGAGCGCACGGGCGCCGTGATCAGGGTGGCCGAGCTCGATGATCGCGGGGACATCGACCTCGATGCGCTGTATGCGCTGCTCACGCCCGAAGTGAAGCTGCTGGGCGTCGCGCACGTTTCGAACGTGCTCGGCACCGTCAACCCGGTGCGCGACATCTGCCGCGAAGCGCGCCGCCGCGGCATCGTCACCGTCATCGATGGTTCGCAGGCCGCACCGCATCGCGCGCTCGACGTCGCGGCCATCGGCTGCGACTTCTACGCGATCACCGGCCACAAGATGGTGGGCCCGACCGGCACCGGCGCGTTGTGGGCACGCCGCGAGCACCTGCAGTCGATGCCGCCGTTCCTGGGCGGCGGCGAGATGATCCGCGAGGTCAGCTTCGCAGGCACCGTGTACAACGATCCGCCGCACCGCTTCGAGGCCGGCACGCCGAATATCGCCGGGTTCGTGGGCCTGGGCGCCGCGGTCGACTACCTGTCGTCGGTCGGCATGGCGGCGATCGAGGCGCGCGAGAAGGAGTTGCTTGCACATGCAACGGAAGCGCTGTCGTCGATCGATGGCGTCCGCATCCTCGGCCGCGCGCGCGAGAAAGCCGCGGTGGTCAGCTTCGTCGTCGACGGCGCACATGCGCATGACCTCGCGACGCTGCTCGACCTCGAAGGCGTCGCGGTCCGCTCGGGCCAGCACTGCGCACATCCGCTGATGCGGGCGTTCGGCGTGGCCGCCACCTGCCGTGCGTCGTTCGCCTTCTACAACACCCACGCCGAGATCGACACCTTCGCCGCAGCGCTGGTGAAGGTCCGTCGCCTGCTCGGCTGACGCCAAGTTCACCCACGGACCGAACCATGGACTTCCGCTTCCGCCCGGCCGCGCAGCCCGATGTCGACGCGATTGTCGCGCTCGTGGAATCGGCCTATCGCGGCGAACCCAGCCGCGCAGGCTGGACCACGGAAGCCGACCTCCTCGACGGCCGTCGAACCGGCGCTGCCGACGTAAGGGCGTGCATCGACCGGCCGCGCAGCGTGATCCTGCTGGCGGAGGCGCCGGGCCGCGGAATCGTCGGTTGCGCGCACGTGGCCGAAGAAGACGGTGGCGGCTACTTCGGCATGTTCTCGGTGCAACCAACGCTTCAGGGTGCCGGGCTGGGCAAGCAGCTGCTGGCCCGGGCCGAGCAAACGGTATTCGAACGGTGGCGCCTCCCCGTGATGCGCATGACGGTCATCGACGTGCGCGACGAACTGATCGCGTTCTACGAGCGGCGCGGCTATCGACGCACCGGCGTGCACAAGCCGTTTCCCTACGGGGACGAACGCTTCGGCGAGCCGCGGCGCGACGATCTTCGCTTCGAAGTGCTGGAAAAAGCGTCCACCCTCTCCTCCACGCAGGACACCTGAGCATGCAGGGCTGGACACGCGTGTGTGCGCTCGCCGACCTGCTCCCGGGCGAGAGCCGTGTTGCGTGGGACGGCGATACGCCGATCCTGGTGGTCAACCTCGACGGCGCCCTGTATGCCGTCGAGGATCGCTGCACGCACGAGGATTTCGAGCTGTCGGCCGGCTCGGTCGACGCGGTCGAGGGCAGCGTCGAGTGCGTGCTGCACGGCGCACGCTTCGACCTCCGGAGCGGCCACGCACTGTGTGGCCCCGCGTACGTACCGGTGACGAGCTTCCCTGTGCAGGTGGTCGACGGCGACGTCTGGACTCGCGACGACCGTTGAGCGCGGCGGCGCGACGACCAGCCGGCCCGGCGATCGTCATTTCGAACTTCACTCGCCCGACGCTGCGGCGCGCACGGGACCCTCGCGGTTCGACAAGCGCGAGCCGAAGCAGCGCCGGGCGTTTTGGCCAGCGCGAGGCTTGGCTGCGCTGACGGCTCGCTGCCGGCTCAAACCCAATACCCCCGCCTCACGGCTCGCGAGGCGCGAGCTCCAACATGGGGTGCGAGGCCACGGCGCGCGGCACGAGGCGGATCACCAGTGCCTCCCCGCCGCCGTCGAGTACATGGCGGAGCCGCGTGTCGCCGGCTTGCAGGATCGCGGTGTCGCCCATCGCGAGGCCCGGCAGCCCGCTCGCATCGGCGAAACGCACGTGGCCCGCCAGCAGGTGCACGACCCAGGTGCTTCCGGGCTCGGCAAACACCACCATCGCGCCAACGACGGGCCGGCGCCACAGGTCCGCGTCGAAACGGTCGCGACGCCACATCAGGTTGAAGTCGTGCGTGGGCCCGGCGACCAGCTCGCCGTGTACCGGCACCTCGCCCGCGAATCGATGGCGGCCGTGCGGCGGAAGCACGTCGACCGTCGCGCCGTCGTCGAAACGCAGGCGCATGCCCTCGCCCGACAGCAGCACGAGCTCGCGATCGACGCCCGCAAACGTCGAGAACGGGCCATCGGCACCGACCTCCGCGATCGACAGGCGCCAGTCCCAATCCTCGCCGCCCGCCGGCTCGGCATGGATCTCGCGGGTCCATCCGGCGCCGTTCTTCCAGCGCGTGCGACGGTACTCGTAGGACGGGACCACGCGGGATCGCGGCATGGCGGGCGACGGCATCGACATTTGCCGAGTATGCCGTCGCGCGCGCGGCACGACGGCAACGGCCGCCGGCGGGCTCCAAGCCCACCGGCGGCCTACATCCCTGTCGGGGTCCGTCCCCGGTTCGCAGGCATCCATGCCCGCCGGCCGTTGTCCGTGCGGCCGGTGTTCGTCGATCAGCGGGCGAGGCTCGCGCCCCGGGCCGGCATGCGCGCGGCCACCGGTCGCGCCGCCGCGACGTTGCCCAGCACGATGCGGTCGCGGTTCTTCTCGATCGTCTTGACGCCGATGCCCTTCACCAGCGCCAGCTGGTCGATGCTGCGGAATGGGCCGTTCGTCTTGCGGTAGGCGACGATCGCCTGGGCCTTGGCCGGGCCGATGTTGGTCAGCACGCGGTCAAGCGTGCCGGCGTCGGCGACGTTGATGTTGACGCGCTCCACCGCGGCCGTCGGACGCGCGACGGGCCGGGCGACGGGCACGGCGGCGACGGCGGCGCCGGTCAGGGCGAGGGACAGCGCAACGGTCTGCAGGAGGCGGGAAAGGTTCATGACGGGGTCCTTGTCGGTGGCGTGGCCGTGTCGGCCGGTGAGGGAAAGTCTCCGGATCGGCCGCGGCCGCCGCGATCGGCAGGCACCCCGGGCGGCGGCGGGATTCTCCGTGCCGTGACGTAGGAAAAGTCCGACACACGCCGGGCGGTAGAATCGTCGACCGCCTTTCACCTCCCCCCGAGGCCCCATGGACGCATCTCGCGTCGAAGCATTCGTGTCGCGCAAGTGGGACGACGAAATCGTCCCGCAACTCGTCGACTACATCCGTATCCCCTGCAAGTCCCCGATGTTCGACGCGGACTGGGTCGCCAACGGCTACATGGACAAGGCCGTCGCGCAGATGGTGGCCTGGGCGCGCGCCCAGGCCATCGACGGCATGGTGCTCGAGGTGGTGCGCCTGGAAGGCCGCACGCCGCTGATCTACATCGAGATCCCGGCCGCGAATGGCGGCCCCGCGGACGACTGCGTACTGCTGTACGGGCACATGGACAAGCAGCCCGAGATGACCGGGTGGGACGACGACCTCGGCCCGTGGACGCCGGTGATCAAGGGCGACCGGCTGTACGGTCGCGGCGGCGCCGACGACGGCTACGCCATCTTCGGTTCGCTCACCGCGATCATGGCGCTGCGCGAGCAGGGCCTGCCGCATGCGCGCTGCGTCGTGGTGATCGAGGCCTGCGAGGAATCGGGCAGCTACGACCTGCCGGCCTACGTCGACCACCTGGCGCCCCGCATCGGCAAGCCATCGCTGGTCGTCTGCCTCGACTCGGGCTGCGGCAACTACGAGCAGCTCTGGTGCACGACGTCGTTGCGCGGCCTTGCCGGCGGCAACCTGACGGTGCGCGTGCTGCACGAGGGCGTGCACTCGGGCGACGCGTCCGGCGTGGTGCCGTCGAGCTTCCGCATCCTGCGCGAGCTGCTGTCGCGCATCGAGGACGCGACGACCGGCCGCATCCTCATCGACGGCATGCATGTCGAAGTGCCCGCCGAGCGCATGGCGCAGGCACAGGAGGCGGCGCGCGTGCTCGGCGCCGCCGTGTACGACAAGTTTCCGTTCATGGACGGCATGTCGCCGATGGGCGACGACCTGACGGAACTGGTGCTCAATCGCACCTGGCGGCCGGCGCTGTCGGTGACCGGTGCCGACGGACTGCCGTCGCTGCAATCGGCCGGCAACGTGCTGCGCCCGTTCACTGCCGTGAAGCTGTCGCTGCGCCTGCCGCCGACGCTCGACGGCAAGCGCGCGGGCGAGTTGCTGGAAGAAGCCATCACCGCCAACCCGCCGTACGGTGCGCACGTGACGTTGGAACTGGAAAAGGCGAGCTCCGGCTGGAATGCGCCCGCGTTGTCGCCGTGGCTGGACACAGCGATCGGCGAAGCGAGCCGCGCCTTCTTCGGCGAGCCGGCGATGTACATGGGCGAAGGCGGCAGCATTCCGTTCATGGGCATGCTCGGCGAGAAGTTCCCGGGCGCGCAGTTCATGATCACGGGCGTGCTCGGGCCGCACAGCAATGCACACGGGCCGAACGAGTTCCTGCACATCCCCATGGGCAAGCGCGTCACCGCGTGCGTCTCGCATGTGGTCCACCGGCATGCGCTGGCCTCTGCACGCGGCGAAACGACCGGCGTTGCGGCGGTCGCTGGCGGCGAGCATCGCGGCGACCACGGCTGCTGCTGACCGACTGAACCGCGACGCGGCGTACCAGGCGCGGCTTGCACAGCGCGCTTACGACGTCGCCGCGAGCATCGGCGTGCCCATAGGAGACCCGCGATGTTCCATGGATTCTTCGGTTACCTGATCGGCGGCGCGATCGTCGGCGTGCTGGCACGCATCGTGAAGCCGGGCCCCGAGAACGTCGGCCTGATCATGACGATCCTGATCGGCGCCGCCGGCGCCGCGATCGCCGGCACGCTGATGCCCGGCAGCGGCGCGATGTCGTGGGTGGTCGCGATCGCGACGGCGGTGATCCTGCTGATCGTCTACCAGGGCGTGTTCAAGCGGCCGCGACCGCCGCGCGATTGAACTGGCGCCTGCTTCGCCAACCTAGGCCGTCGTGTGCCCTGACACGCTCGCGCCTTGGACGGGGTCGGCAGTCGTCCGCTCAGCGGTCCAGCAGCCGCTGCACCACCCGTTCGGCCAGCGCCTCGGGCGACGCGGAACACGTGTCCAGCACGATCTCCGCGTTCTCGGGCACCTCGTAGGGTGAGTCGATCCCCGTGAAGTTTGGAATGCGACCGGCGCGCGCCTTCGCATAGAGCCCTTTCGCATCGCGCGACTCGGCGAGTTCGAGCGGCGTGTCGACGAATACCTCGATGAATTCGCCATCGTCGAACAGGCCGCGCGCCAGGCGACGTTCGGAACGGAACGGGGAAATGAAGCTCACCAGCACGATCAGCCCCGCATCCGTCATCAGCTTCGCGACTTCCGCGACGCGCCGGATGTTCTCGACGCGGTCCTCGTCGGTGAACCCTAGGTCCTTGTTGAGGCCGTGACGCACGTTGTCGCCGTCGAGGATGTACGTATGCAGGCCGAGCGCATGCAAGCGCTTTTCGACGAGGTTCGCGATCGTCGACTTGCCCGCGCCGGATAATCCGGTGAACCAGATGCAGCGCGGCGACCGGCCCTTGATGCGCGCACGCGCGACCTTGTCGACTTCGATGTGCTGCCAGTGGATGTTGGCCGCACGACGCAGCGCGAAATCGATCGTGCCCGCGCCGACGGTCGCGTTGGTATGCCGGTCGATCAGGATGAAGGCGCCCATCTCGCGGCTGTCGCGGTAGGCCTCGAATGGCACGGGGTGGTCGAGATACAGATTGCAGTACCCGACCTCGTTCATTTCGAGGTGCTTTGCCGCGAGCGGCTCCTGCGTGTTCACGTCGACCTTGTGCTTGATCTCGGTGACGCTGGCGCCGACCTCGCGCGCCCCGATCTTCAGCCAGTACGGCCGGCCCGGCAGGAGCGGCTGCACGTCGAACCAGAGCAGGTGCGCCGCGAACTGGTCGCTCACTTCGGGCGCGTCGTGGGCGCCGGCAATGACGTCGCCGCGGCTGATGTCGAGCTCGTCGGCCAGTGTCAGCGTGACCGCCCTGCCCGGCGTCGCGACGTCGATGTCGCCATCGGCAGTGACGATCCGTGCGACCTTCGAACGTCGTCCCGCCGGCAGCGCGACGACCTCGTCGCCCGGCCGCACCGCACCCGCCGCGACCGTGCCCGAGAAGCCTCGGAAATCCTGGTTGGGGCGATTGACCCACTGCACCGGCATGCGGAAACCCCGGTCCATGGCCGGCGCATCGAGCGGCACGGTTTCGAGGAACTCGAGCAGCGCGGGGCCCGTGTACCACGGCATGTTCGGCGAGCGCCCGACCAGATTGTCGCCTTCCAGCGCCGACAGCGGCACGGCGCTGACATGCGCGATGCCGAGTGATGCCGACAGCTCGCGATACTCCGCGGTGATCGAATCGAAGACCGCTTCGTCGTAGTCGACGAGGTCCATCTTGTTCACCGCCAGCAGTACGTGGCGGATTCCCAGCAGCGAAACGATGTAGCTGTGTCGCCGAGTCTGCGTCAGCAGGCCCTTGCGCGCGTCCACCAGCACGACGGCGGCGTCGGCAGTGGACGCGCCCGTCGCCATGTTGCGCGTGTATTGCTCGTGGCCCGGGCAGTCGGCGACCACGAACGCGCGCCTGGGCGTGCTGAAGTAGCGGTAGGCCACGTCGATCGTGATGCCCTGCTCCCGCTCGGCAGCCAGGCCGTCGAGCAGCAGCGCGTAGTCGACGCGTTCGCCCTGCGTGCCGTGGCGGCGGCTGTCGCTGGCGAGTGCGCTCAACTGGTCGTCGAATACGCCGCGCGTGTCGTGCAGCAGGCGCCCGATCAGCGTGCTCTTGCCATCGTCGACACTGCCGCAGGTGATGAACCGCAGCAGTTGGCGCGACTCGTGGCTGGCCAGGTAGGCCGCCACGGCCCCGGGCGCATCGTCAAGGCGCGTCATCAGAAGTAACCCTCGCGCTTCTTCTTTTCCATCGATGCGGACGGGTCGTGGTCGATCACGCGGCCGTGCCGTTCCGAGGTGGTGGCAACCAGCATTTCCGCGATGATCTTCTCGAGCGTGTCCGCGTCCGATTCGACCGCCCCGGTGAGCGGATAGCAGCCGAGCGTGCGGAAGCGGACCCGGCGCATGGTGGGGGTCTCGCCGTCGCGCAGCGGCAGCCGATCATCGTCGAGCATGATCAGCGCCCCGTCGCGTTCGACCACCGGACGTTCCGCCGCGAAGTACAGCGACGGCACCGGGATCTTCTCGCGGTAGATGTAGAGCCAGATGTCGAGTTCGGTCCAGTTCGACAGCGGGAACACGCGCACCGATTCGCCCGGCTGCACACGCGTGTTGTAGACGTTCCACAACTCCGGCCGCTGGTTCTTCGGATCCCATGCATGCTGGCGATTGCGGAAGGAGAACACGCGTTCTTTCGCGCGCGACGTCTCCTCGTCGCGACGCGCCCCGCCGATCGCCGCATCGAAGCGATAGGCATCGAGAGCCTGCTTCAGCGCCTGCGTCTTCATGATGTCGGTGTGGATCGTGGCGCCGTGCGACACCGGCCCGACGCCCTCGGCCACGCCCTGCGGATTGGTGTGCACGCGCAGCTCGACGCCCGTTTCAGCGGCGCGGCGGTCGCGGAATTCGATCATCTCGCGGAACTTCCACGCGGTGTCGACGTGCAACAGCGGAATGGGCGGGCGCGCCGGGAAGAACGTCTTGAGCAGCAGGTGCAGCAGAACGGAGCTGTCCTTGCCGACCGAATACAGCATCACGGGATTGCGGAACGACGCCGCCACCTCGCGGAGGATGTGAAGGCTTTCGGCCTCGAGGCGGTCGAGATGGCTGAGGCGGGGAAAGGTCATCGGCGGGCTGCTGCGGGTCGGCGTGCCGATTATGGCGGCTTGTCGTTTCCGATCCGCAGCGGTCGCTTGCGCACCCCGGTTGCGTTTAGAGACGGCCTGCGTCCGATCCGTGCGTCCGCAGCGTTCGATCAACGGTGCGCCATCGCGGGCGATGGCACTGCACCCTAGCCCGTCCCCCAACGACTCCCCCGCCATGGCCCTCTTCGACAGCATCCTCGACACCATCGGCTCGACACCGATCGTCCGTCTCCACCGGCTGGCGCCGAAGGGCGTCACGCTCTATGCGAAGGTCGAATCGTTCAATCCGGGCGGCTCGGTGAAGGATCGCCTCGCGTTGGCGATCGTGCTCGACGCGGAAAAGCGCGGTCAGCTCAAGCCCGGCGACACCATCGTCGAGGCCACGTCGGGCAACACCGGCATCGCGTTCGCCATGGTCGCGGCCGCGCGCGGCTACAAGTTCGTCGCGGTGATGTCGGATTCGTTCTCGGTCGAGCGCCGCAAGCTGATGCGGGCCTACGGGGCGCGCGTGATCCTGACGCCGGCGGCCGAGCGCGGCACGGGCATGGTGCGTCGCGCGAAGGAGCTGGCCGACAAGCACGGCTGGTTCCTGGCGCGCCAGTTCGAGAACGAGGCCAACCCGGCCTTCCATCGCAGCACGACCGGCCCCGAAATCCTGCGCGATTTCGCCGGGCGTCGACTGGATTTCTTCGTCACCGGCTGGGGCACGGGCGGCACCCTCACCGGCGTCGGCCAGGTGCTGAAACTCGCGCGGCCGGAGGTCAAGGTGATCGCGGCGGAGCCCGCCGGGGCCGCGCTGCTGGCCGGCGAGACGTGGCAGCCACACAAGATCCAGGGCTGGACGCCCGACTTCATCCCCGAGGTGCTCGATGCGTCGGTCGCGGACGACATCCTCAAGGTCGACGACCTCCTGGCCCGCGACACGGCGCGTCGCCTCGCCACGGAGGAAGGCATCTTCGTCGGCATTTCCGCGGGAGCCACGGCGGCAGCGGCGCTCCGCGTGGCCGAGTCGGCGGCGGAGGGCGCGGTGATCCTTGCGATGCTGCCCGACACCGGCGAGCGCTACCTCTCGACCCTGCTGTTCGAAGGCGTCCCGGAGGGTTCCGACGACGATTGGCTGCAGTCGCTGGGTGACACCAACCTGCCCTGAGCCCGCGCGCCGGCGGGGCTTTCTGCGAAACCATCCGCAGCCGACATTGCTTTACACATGGATACATGGACAATCCGGGCGGCGGGCGCGCTACTGGCGGCCCGTCGCAGCTGCGACATCTCGGGATTCCCGCCATGAAGAGCTCCCTGGTCCTCGCAATCACACTCGCCCTCGCCGCGCCGGCGGCGTTTGCACAGCACATGCCCGCACCGGCCGCCGCCGCTGCTGCCGCGAACGTGACCGCACCTCACCTGCACGCCGCGCTCCGGGCGCTGTGGCACGGCCATGTCGTCCACGCCCGCGAGTACGCGTTCGCGGTCCACGCGGGCAATGCGAAGGCGTCGAAGAAGGCGGACGCCGCGGTCGTCGCCAACGCGAAGCAGATCGCAGCCGCAGTGGGCGGCTTCTACGGTGACGGCGCCCGCCGCCAGATGCAGCAACTGCTCGCGGGCCATTGGGGCGCGGTCAAGCACATCACCGATGCCAGCCGCGCAGGCGACGCCGCCGGCCGCACGCGTGCGATCGCCGATCTCACCGAAAACGCGAAAGCCATCGCGGCGTTCCTGTCGGGCGCGAATCCGTACCTGCCGAACGATGCGGTGTTCGGCCTGCTGGCCGCGCATGGCGGCCACCACGTCGCCCAGATCGACCAGGTCATGAAGAACGACGGCGCGGGCGAAGCGGTCACCTGGTCGGCAATGCAGAAGCACATGGACACGATCGCCGATGCGCTCGCCGGCGCCATCGCCAAGCAGTTCCCGGCAAAGGCGACCTGATGTCGACGGCGCAGCCAGGCGGCACGCGCCAGGCCCTGCTGCGCCACCTCCTGCGCGGCGGGCCGCAGGGCGCCGACGTGGAATCGCTCTGCGGCGCCCTTCGCATCAGCCACAACGCGGTGAGGCAGCACCTCACCGCCGCCCTCGCCGCGGGCCTGGTCGAACACGCGCCTGCCCGAGCCACGGGCGGGCGTCCACAGTCGCGGTACAGGCTTACCGTCGCGGGGCAGGAACGGTTTCCGCGCAACTACGGGCTCATCGCGGGCGCACTGCTCGAGGCGGTTTCCGACCGCCTGGGCAGCAACGCGACCAAGGATCTGCTCACCGACCTCGGCGGTGCACTGGGCCGCGCCGATCCGATCGATCCGGCGCGGCCCGACGCCGAGATCGCCGATGCGCTGGCTGATCGCCTGCAGCGCGCAGGCTACGAAGCCGTGCCCACCCTGCGCGGCGGGCAGGCACAGGTGGAGGCGTTCAACTGCGTCTTCCACGCGATCGCGCGCGAGAACGCCGACGTCTGCCGCTTCGACATCGCCTTCCTCGAGGCCGCCAGTGGCCGCCGCATCCAGCACGCCGAATGCATCGTCCGCGGCGGCCACGTCTGCCGCTTCCTGATCGGGCACTCGCCGCCACCGCAACGCTGACACCGCGATTGCGCCTTCGCGCCACCCGGCTACCCTGTCGCCTCGCGGCCGTCGCCGCGGGGAGCAACGATGGATCTCGGCAACACCCCCGACCTGCGCGAAACCGCGCGCCTCGACTGGGCCCGCTCGGCCACCGGCAACCCCGACATCACCCTCGTCGCCGCCTCGGCGGACGCGGGCTTTCGCAGCTACTGGCGCACCGTCGGTGAATCGCCGACGCGCATCGTCATGGACTCCCCGCCCGACAAGGAGGACGTGCGCCCGTGGCTTGCCATGCGCGACGTGCTCGAAGCAGGCGGCGTTCGCGTTCCGCGCGTCCTGGCGCGGGATGTCGACACCGGTTTCCTGCTGCTCGAAGACCTCGGCGCGCAGACCTACCTGCACGTAATCACCGACACCAACGCCGACGAGCTGTTCGAGGCCGCGGTGACCCAGTTGCTGCGCCTGCAGTCGATCGCGCCGCCGTCCAACCTGCCCGCCTATGACGAGGCCTTGCTCGCGCGCGAACTTCGCCTGTTCGACGAATGGTTCCTCACGCAGCACCTCCGCATCGAACTCGACCGCGACGACCTCGAGGACCTGGACGCCGCGTATCGCTTCCTCATCGACGCTGCACTCGCGCAGCCGCGCGTATTGGTGCATCGCGACTTCATGCCGCGCAACCTGATGCCGACCGACGACGGCGACGGCCCGGCCGTCCTCGACTTCCAGGATGCGGTCGTCGGCCCGATCGCCTACGACGCGCTCAGCCTGTTCAAGGATGCCTTCCTGAGCTGGCAGGAGGCCTCGGTGCTTCGATGGCTCACGCGCTACCACGAGCGTGCGTTGATCGCAGCGCTTCCCGTGCCATCGCTGGAGCGCTTCCTGCGCGACGCCGAACTGATCGGCGTGCAGCGCCACCTCAAGGTGCTTGGCATCTTCGCGCGGCTGAACCATCGCGACGGCAAGCCGAAATACCTCGAAGACGCGGCCCGCTTCGTCGCCTATATCGATGCGGTGCTGCCGCGCTATCCGGGGCTCGCGCCGCTCGCACGCCTGATCGAGCGTCGCGTGCGTCCCTCCTTCCCGCGCGTCGACGCATGAGGGCGCTCGTCCTGGCGGCGGGCCTCGGCGAACGTATGCGCCCGCTCACGCTCACGACGCCCAAACCGCTGCTGGAGGCGGGCGGCAAGTCGCTGATCGCATGGCATCTGGAAAAGCTGGCCGCGATCGGCGTCGACGACGTCGTTCTCAACACCAGCTGGCTCGCGTCGAAGTTTCCCGAAGCGCTGGGCGACGGCTCGCGCTGGGGGCTGCGGCTGCACTACATCCAGGAAGGCGATGTGCCCCTGGAGACCGGCGGCGGCATGTGGAACGCGCTCGGTTCGCTGTCGCCCGACGGGCAGCCGTTCATTGCGGTCAATGGCGACATCTGGAGCGACTACGACTTCGCGCGCCTGCCGCGCGAACCCGAAGGTCTTGCGCACCTGGTGCTCGTCGACAACCCGGCCCACAACGGTGCGGGCGATTTCGCGCTGGAAGGCACGCGCGTGCGCAGCGAAGGAGCGACGCGGCTGACCTTCTCCGGCATCGGGGTCTATCGGCCTGCGCTGTTCGATGAGTGGCGCGCGATCGTCGGCAGTGTCGCGGGCGTGGACGCAACGCCGCCGCGGTTCAAGCTAGCTCCCCTGTTGCGCGCCGCCATGCGCGGCGATGCAGTGTCGGGCGAGCACCACGCAGGCAAGTGGACCGATGTCGGCACCCCGCAGCGGCTCGCGGCACTCGACCTCGAGTTGCGTGACAGCTGACGCGCCGACGCGGAGCACTACTGGCGCGACGAATGAGCGGAATACCGGGTTATCGACGCACAGCAGCCATCAATCGGGCCGCTCCGCGCCGTGACCGAGCACGTCACGCAGGAACGGCACGCTGAGCCTGCGCTGCGCGGCGAGCGCCTCGCGGTCGAGCCGGTCGAAGAGCTGCGCAAGGCTTCCCAGGTCGCGACCCACGCGGCGCAAGAGCCAGTCGAGCGCGGCTTCGTCGATGGCCAGCCCGCGCCGTTGCGCGCGCTGACGCAGCACCTCCCGCCGCGAATCGTCGTCGAGCGGTTGCAGCGCAAGGCCGACGCACTGACCGAGCCGCGAGCGCAGGTCCGGTAGCGCCAGTTCGAGCGCATCGGGTCGCGCAGTCCCCGCGTAGATCACGTTCGCGCCGCCGGCCCGCGCACGATTGTGGAAGTCGAACAGCGCCACTTCGTCAGCGCGATTGCCGGCGATCGCGTCCAGGTCGTCGATGGCGACGAGGTCCATGCCTTCGAGCGCCTGCACGGCGTCCGCAACGCGGCCTGCGAGACCCATCACCGAGAGGTAGGCGGGGCGACGCCCGGCCTCCAGCGCCTGCGTGCATGCACCGAGCAGCAGGTGCGTCTTGCCCGAGCCCGCCAGGCCGCTGACGTAGAGCCAGTCGGACGCCGCGACGGTTGCGCTCGACGCGAGCAGCGCGATCGCGCCCTCCGGCGCGCCTACGAACGTTTCCAGCCGCTGGTCGGGCGGATACCGCAGCGCCAAGGGCAGCTGCGGCACGTGCCGGCCGCCGGACATCACGGCGGCCCGTGGCTGGCGCCGGAGTCCGTCACGATCAGCGGCGCATCGCCGGCATACATGTGGCTCTCGCGATACCGCTCGTGCGCATAGCGCAGCAGCACGTTCGACACCGCAGCCACCGGCAGCGCGAGCAGCATCCCGAGGAAACCGAACAGCTGGCCGCCGGCAAGCACGGCGAAGATCACCGCCATGGGGTGCAGCCCGATCCGGTTGCCGACGAGCTTCGGCGTCAGCACGTAACTCTCGATCACCTGCCCGACGCCGAACACCGCCAACACGCCGGCGACATGCTGCCAGTCGCCGAACTGCATCAACGCCGCAATCAGGCCGAGCACGATCCCGCTGGTCGGGCCCAGGTACGGCACGAAGGTCAGCAGGCCGGACGTGAGGCCGATCAGGATTCCGAGATCGAGCCCCACGAGCCACAGGCCGGCGCCGTACATCACGCCGAGGATCAGCATCACCAGGAACTGGCCACGCAGGAACGCGGCGAGCACGTCGCTCGCTTCCTTTGCCAGTCGCGAGACGACCGGTAGATGCGCGCGTGGCACCAGCGACGCGGCGCGCTCGACCAGCAGATCCCAGTCGCGCAGGAAGAAGAACGTCAGCACAGGCAGCAGGACGACGTTCGCGAGCAGCCCGATCAGCGCGAACCCCGAACGCGACAGGTAGCCCAGCATCGTCGCGGCGAGCCCACCGGCGCGTTGCCAGTGCGTGCGTGCAAGCAGCGTCAGGCGGTCGATGTCCAGCCATGCATGGAGCTGGAATCCGGTGCGGGTTTCGATCCACGGCACCGCAGTGCCGATGAACCAGTCGCGGTAGCCCGGGAGCGACTGCAGCAGCACCACGATCTGGCGCTCGATCGCGGGCACCAGCAACAGCAGGACCAACAGCACGACCAGCGTCATGACGACGAACACGGCGGCGACCGACGCACTGCGGCCGTGTCCGCGCTGCTCCAGGCGGTGTACGACGGGATCGCCCAGCCAGCCGAGCAACGCGGCCACGGCGAACGGCGTCAGCACTGGCGCCAGCACCCACAGCAGCCAGCCGGCCAGCGCAACCACCGCCGCCCATTGCAGGCGGCGCAGGAATAGCGCGATGTCCTCGAGCGGCGCGGTGTCTTGCATCAGCGCAGGTGGAAGGTGGTGGACGATTCGTCCTCGCCCGCCTGCTCCAGAACGCCGTCCTTCGCGACCGCCTTCGAGAAGCCGGAAACGCCGCTCACGAGTTCGAGCTCGTAGGTCAGGCCGTCGGGCGTCGCGCGCAGCACGGTCGAGCGCTTCACCACCGCGAGGCGCTCGAGATAGGCCGCGAGGCGGATGAAGTCGTCGGTGCTGTTGATGCCGGTGATCGTCACCACGTACTTGCCGGGCGGTCCGATCGTCTTGCCGGGCCTGGCGTACTTGCGGATCAGCGCGTCGGCCGCGATGTCCGCACCGCCGGCCATCGTGCGGCGCGCATCGCGGTCATAGGTCGCGGATTTCGCCAGCTGCCTGCCGTTGTCCAGGAACGTCCATTCCGCCTGCCAGCCGCCGGCCACGGTGCGATAGAGCTTGCCGATCAGCTGCATCGGCGGCGCGTACTTTGCCGACGCACGCCCGATCGCGCCGACGTCGCCACGCCAGATCGAACCCACCAGGGCCTGCTCGGCCGCATTGCCCGCAGGCAGGCCGAGGGCATAGCCGCGCTGCTTCGCGCGATCGAGCACCGGGCGCGCCGCCGCACTCTTGTCGACGCCGACCAGGCGCGGACCATTGCCCGAACCGTCGTCGATCGCGAGCCAGAGCACAGGCTTGGGCCGGGGCGTCGGCCATGACTGCAGGCCGAGCGTGGCGATGATGTCGTCGACCTTCTTCGCGTCGAACTGCACGACGAGCGTCGTGTTGTAGGTGGGCGCGCCCGTCGGGCCGATGCCCTCGTCCTGGCGGTAGTCGTAGTGCCCGACGTATTCGCGCGCACGGCGCAGTTCGTCGCCGACGCCCGGCTTCTGGTTGACGGCGCGGTCGCCCGTGACGCGCGTGAGCACCTGCAGCAGCCCGCGGGCGAAGCCCGAGTTGCGCTGGGCGTCGCCCTGGTTGTTGACGACCACCTCCGCCGAGTAGGGGCCGGACGCGGATGCCCGGGACCCCTCCACGCGTTGCGCCAGCACGGCCGTGCTGGAGGCGAGGAGAAGAAAGGCGAGGAAGATCCGGTATGCGCGCGCCATCGCCGGCCAAAGGTCGTGGACTGGCCGGACATGGTGCCGCAGCGCCGCCGGGCCGTCCACGCCGGCGGGCTGCCGCGGCACGCGCTGGTAGAATCCGGGGCTCTTCACACGACCGCCGAGACCGCAGTGTCCCAGTCGAACGCCCCCGACCGCGCCCCGCTCACCTACCGCGAGGCCGGCGTCGACATCGACGCGGGCAACGAGCTGGTCGAGCGCATCAAGCCCCTGGTCAAGCGTTCGTTCCGGCCCGAGGTCATGGGCGGCCTGGGTGGCTTCGGCGCGCTGTTCAACCTCTCCGGCAAGTACCGGGAACCGGTACTGGTCTCCGGGACCGATGGTGTCGGCACCAAGCTCAAGCTCGCCCAGCAGCTGGGCCGGCACGACACCATCGGCATCGACCTGGTCGCCATGTGCGTGAACGACGTGCTGGTGCAGGGCGCCGAGCCGCTCTTCTTCCTCGACTATTTCGCCACCGGCAAGCTGGACGTGGACACCGCCGCGGCCGTGGTCGGCGGCATCGCGCGCGGCTGCGAGCTCTCGGGCTGCGCGCTGATCGGCGGCGAAACGGCGGAGATGCCCGACATGTACGGCCCGGGCGAATACGACCTGGCGGGCTTCTGCGTGGCGGGCGTCGAGAAGTCGGAGATCGTCGACGGCTCGAAGGTGCGCGAAGGCGACGTACTGCTCGGCATCGCGTCCAGCGGCCCCCATTCGAACGGTTACTCGCTGGTTCGCCGCATCTACGAGCGCGCCGGCAGCCCCGCACATCTCGATCTCGGCGGCGTCAGCCTGGTCGATGCGCTCATGGCGCCGACCGCGCTCTACGTCAAGCCGGTGCTCGAGCTGCTGTCCCGGCACGACCTGCACGCGATGGCGCACATCACGGGCGGCGGCCTCACCGAAAACATCATTCGGGTGGTTCCCGCGGGGCTGGGACTCGAAATCGAGGCCAGCGCCATCGTCCTGCCGCCGGTGTTCGACTGGCTGCAGCGCGAAGGCGCCGTTGCGGACGCGGAGATGTGGCGCACGTTCAACTGCGGCGTCGGCTTCGTGCTGGTGGTAGCGCCGGATGAGGTCGCGGCCGTGTCTGCGGACCTCGAGCGACTCGGCCTGGCCCACCGTGCGATCGGCCGGGTGGTGCCGGCCGACGCCGAGCGCGTCCGGATCGGCTGATGGCCGGCCCCCTGCGGCTGGCGGTCCTCGCCTCCGGCCGCGGCAGCAATCTCCAGGCGATCCTGGACGCCATCGGCGACGGCGTGCTGGATGCCGAAGTCGTCGGCGTGTTCTCCGACCGGCCCGCATCCGGCGCGATCGAACGCGCCCGCAGGGTCGGCGTCCCCGCCGTCGCGCTGCGCCCCGCGGAGTTCACCGATCGCGCCGATTTCGATGCCGCCCTGTTCGATGCGATCGCACGCGTTCAGCCGGACATCATCGTCTGTGCCGGATACATGCGCCTGCTGGGCGCCGCCCAGGTCGAGGCATGGCACGGCCGCATGATCAACATCCATCCCTCGCTGCTGCCGCTGTTCAAGGGCCTTCGGACGCACGAACAGGCACTCGCTTCGGGCGCTCTCGAGCATGGCGCGAGCGTTCATTTCGTCACCGCCGAACTCGACGGGGGCCCGGTGCTCGCGCAGGCCCGCGTCGCCGTGGTGCCCTCCGACGACACGGCCTCGCTCGCGGCGCGCGTGCTCGACCGCGAGCATCCGTTGCTGGTGTCGGCCCTGCAGCTGTTCGCGGCGCGTCGCGTCCGTCTCGACGGGTCATCGGTAATGGTCGACGGACAGCCGCTGTCACGGCCGCTTCAGCTCGCTGGTACCGATCTCGCGGAATTGCCCGGATGAAAGTGTTCACCGCGCTGTGTTGCGCGCTCGCCCTGCTGCTGACGGCGACAGCCGCGCGCGCGGTCGAGCCGTTCCGCGCGAGCTACGACGTGTACCGGGGCGGCCGCGCGCTCGGCGTCGCAACGCTGTCGGTCGTGCCCGACGGCGGCCGCTGGCGCGTCGATCTCGTCATGGATGGCAAGGGGCTGATCGGCCTGGCAGGCCTGAATGCGCAGCAGAGCACCGTGTTCGACGAGGTGAACGGCGCCTACCGCCCGATCAGCCAAAGCACGCTTCGCAAACTGCTGTTCACGCGCCGGCAGACAACGGGTGTCTACGATTGGAACGCTCGCAAGGCCACATGGACCGGGGATGTGAAGAAGACCCGGCGGGCACCCGTCGACCTGCAGCCCGGCGACATGAGCGGGCTGCTGATCAATCTCGCGGTGATCCGGGATGCGCAACCGGGGGCTTCGCTGCATTACCGGTACGTGGACAGCGGGCGCGCGCGCACGCAGCAGTATCTGGTTGCGGCGGCGCCGGAGGACATGAGCGTCGGCGAATTGCACTACAGCGCGTTGCGCGTCGACCGGGTGCAGGCGGGCAGCGAGCAGACATCCATATGGGTCGCGGAAGGCGTTCCGACGCCGATCCGCATCCTGCAGCGTGAAAACGGCGAGGACACCTACGACCTCCGCCTCACCGAATACAAAGGGAGCCTGACCAAATGACGAAGACGTTCCTCCGCGGCGCCGTGCTTGCCGCCTCGCTCGCCCTCGCCGGAGCCCCCGCCTTCGCCGCGCAGCCGTTCAGCGCGCCGTACCTGGCGAACTACATGGGCATGAAGGCAACCGGTCGCATCGCCATCGAACCCGCGGGAGCCGGCCAGTGGCGCTACACCCTCGAAATTCGAAACCAGCTCGCCGACCTCGTGCAGACCACGGTGTTCGACGAGGAGGGCGGCGTGCTGCGCCCACTTTCCGGCACCGACAGCAACAAGCTGCTGATCAAGAAGTCGAACAAGAAAGCCAACTACGACTGGTCGCGCGGCGTCGCGACGTGGTCGGGCGACGTCAAGCCCGACCGAGCCGGCCCGGTGAAGCTGCAGCGCGGCGATCTCGACGCTTTGCTCGTCAACGTCGCGATCGCGCGTGACGCCATCGCCGGCAAGCCGCTGCGCTACCACATGGTCGAAAACGGCAAGGCGCGCGACCTGACGTATGCCATCGCCGGCAAGGAAGCGATCATGGTGAACGGCAAGTCGCAACAGGCCACGAAGGTCGTCAGCACGTCCGGCGACAAGAAGACCACGCTCTGGGTCGTGCCGGGCGTGCCGGTGCCGGTGCGCATCATGCAGGTCAACGACGGCGACACGATCGACCTGCGCATCGCGCAGTAAGCCCAGCCGCCCGATAGAAGAAAGCCCCGCGATGCGGGGCTTTTTTCTTTGCGGCGCGACCGACGGTCAACCCGTGCGCGAGATCCGGGCGCCCAGCCCCGACAGCTTCTGTTCGATGTTCTCGTAGCCGCGATCGAGGTGGTAGATACGATCGATCGTCGTCGTGCCATCCGCCACGAGTCCGGCGAGGATGAGCGACGCCGAAGCGCGCAGGTCCGTTGCCATCACCGGCGCGCCGCTCAGTCGCGAAACGCCGCGAACCACTGCCGTGTGGCCGTCGATATGGATGTCCGCGCCCAGTCGCAGCAGCTCGTTGACGTGCATGAATCGGTTTTCGAAGATCGTTTCGTTGATCACCGCCACGCCGTCGGCCACGCAGTTGAGCGCCATGAACTGCGCCTGCATGTCGGTGGGGAAACCGGGATGCGGCATCGTGGTGATGTTCACCGAGCGCGGGCGCCGCCCCTGCATGTCGAGCGTGATGCGGTCGCCGTCGCATTCGAGCTGCGCGCCGGTGTCCTTGAGCTTGTCGAGCACCGCGTCCATCGTGTCCGGCCGGGCATGCGTCAGCGTCACGCGGCCACCCGTCATCGCGGCGGCGACGAGGAACGTGCCGGCCTCGATGCGGTCGGCGATCACCGAGTGCTCGCACGCGTGCAGTCGTTCCACGCCGTCGACGACGATGCGTCCGGTGCCGTCGCCGCTGATGTTGGCGCCCATCGCGCGCAGGCATTCGGCGAGGTCGACGATCTCCGGCTCCATCGCCGCGTTCTCGATCAGCGTGCGCCCTTCGGCGAGCGTCGCGGCCATCAGCAGGTTCTCGGTGGCGCCGACGCTCACGATGTCGAACACGTGGCGCGCCCCGCGCAGCTTCTGCGCGCGCGCCTTGATGAAGCCGTTCTCGACCGAAATCTGCGCTCCCAGCGCCTGCAGGCCCTTGATGTGGAGGTCGACCGGACGCGAGCCGATCGCGCAGCCACCGGGCAGCGAGACCTCCGCGTGGCCGTACTTCGCCAGTAAGGGGCCGAGTACCAGCACGGAGGCGCGCATGGTCTTGACCAGCTCGTAGGGCGCGACATGGCTGTTGACGGTGGTCGGATCGACCGTGACCACCCCGGGGCCCGCGTCGCCGACGCGCGCGCCCAGCTCGGCGAGCAGCCGCGTGGTGGTGTGAACGTCGTGCAGGCGCGGCACGTTGCGCAGCGTCACCGGGCCGTCGGCCAGCAGCGTTGCGCACAGGATCGGCAGTACGGCGTTCTTTGCGCCGGAAATACGCACTTCGCCGTTCAGCGGCGCGCCGCCTTCGACAACGATCTTCTGCATGTTGGGGACCGGAGAGGTGTGAGCCGGCGTCAGCCGGCGGCGCCCGATTCCTCGGGCGTCAGGGTCTTCAGCTGCAACGCGTGGATCTCGCCGCCCATGCGGGTGCCCAGCGTCGCGTACACGAGCCGATGGCGCGCAAGGGGCAGTTTGCCGCGGAACGCATCGCTGACCACGGTGGCTTCGAAGTGCACGCCGTCGTCGCCCTGCACGTCGGCGCGCGCGCCCGGCAGGCCCTGCTCGATGAGCTCGCGGATGGTCTGGGGATTCACGGCGTCACCTGTGTCCGATGGCGTCTGCCGGCGGGAAACGGCCGGAGCGCTTAAACTGGGCCGATCAGCGTAGCGGAAAGGACCCCCGTCCGAAATGGCGGAACACGGCACGACGGCCCCGGCCCCCATCGACTTCCCCGCCAGCGGCCGCCGTGTGTTCGCGATCGAGGCGGACGCGCTCGCCGCGGTATCCGCGCGGCTCGACGGTGCCTTCGCGGACGCCTGCGGGCTCATGCTGGAGGCGCGCGGCCGCGTGGTCTGCATCGGCATGGGCAAGTCCGGCCACGTCGCGCGCAAGATCGCCGCGACGCTCGCGTCCACCGGCACGCCCTCGTTCTTCGTGCATCCCGGTGAAGCCGCGCACGGCGACCTCGGCATGATCACCGACGCGGACGTCGTGCTTGCCCTTTCCTACTCCGGCGAGAGCGACGAGATCCTCACGCTGATGCCGGTGCTCAAGCGCCAGGGCAACCGCGTGATCACCATGACCGGCCGGCCGTCGTCGACGATGGCGCGCGAGGCCGACGTGCACCTCGATGTGTCGGTGCCTGCCGAGGCCTGCCCCCTGCATCTCGCCCCGACCTCCAGCACCACCGCATCGCTCGCCATGGGCGATGCGCTGGCGGTCGCCCTGCTCGAGGCGCGCGGCTTCACTGCCGACGACTTCGCGCGCTCACACCCGGCCGGCGCACTGGGCCGCCGCCTGCTGCTGCATATCGCCGACGTGATGCACGCGGGCGACGCGCTGCCCGTGGTCGCCCCCGACGCGTCGGTCAGCGAGGCGTTGGTCGAGATGAGCGAGAAGCGCTTGGGCCTGACCGCCATCGCGGGCCCCGACCGCCAGCTGCTCGGCGTGTTTACCGACGGCGACCTGCGCCGCACCCTGGACGACGCCGCGCTCGACATGCGCAACACGCCCATCGCGCAGGTGATGACGCGACGGCCACGCACCATCGGCGCCGACATGCTCGCCGTGGAGGCCGCGCACGTGATGGAGCAGCACAAGATCAACGGTTTGCTGGTCGTCGACCGCGATGGCCGCGTGGTCGGCGCGCTCAACATTCACGACCTGTTGCGAGCACGGGTGGTTTAACCGCCCGATCACGATGACGACCCAGACCCCCACTCCCGCCGACCTGCACGAGCGCGCCCGCCGCGTGCGCCTGGCCTGCTTCGATGTCGACGGCACGCTTACCGACGGTCGCCTCGTGTACGACGCCGAGGGCGGCGAGTCGAAGGCGTTCCATGTCCATGACGGCCAGGGCCTCGTGCTGCTGCGTCGCGCGGGCATCGAAGTCGCGTTCGTGACGGCGCGCACCAGCCCGATCGTCCAGCGCCGCGCCGCGGAACTCGGTGTGCGCGCGTGCAGCGGAATCGGCGACAAGATGCAGTGCGTCGAAGAACTTGCGCGCGAGCTCGGCTTCGAGCTTGCGCAGGTGGCCTTCATGGGCGACGACCTGCCGGACCTCAAGGTCATGCAGCACGTGGCGGTTTCCGCATGCCCGGCCGACGCGCACCCGTGGGTAGCGCGCCGCGCGGCGTGGCGGGCCGAGCAGGCCGGTGGCCACGGCGCTGCACGCGCCTTCTGCGATTTCATCCTCGAGGCGCAGGGTCGCGTCGATGCACTCATCGACGAGCTGCTGGCCCCGCGGCCCGTCGCACTCGGAGCACGCGCATGAACTGGCGCCTCGCGCTGAGCGCGATGCTCGTCATCGCCGCGATCATCATCGGCGGCGCCTTGTGGCGCGAGCGCGCGGCGCTGGACAACTCGCTCGAGCAGGGGCGTTCGGATTACACGCTCTATGACTTCGAGCTCGTGTCGCTCGATGCGCAGGGCAAGGAAGCGTTCACGCTGCATGCGCCCAAGCTCACGCGTGATCCGGCGGTGCGCACGCTCGCCGTCGTCACGCCGGTGTTCCTGATTCCAGCCCGGGACGGCGGCAACGGTGCGCCCTGGGACGTGCGCTCGAAGACCGGCTGGGTGTCCGCCGCCGGCGATGAAATACGGCTGCGCGGCGACGTCGTCGCCACCAGCGTCGATGCCGATGGCCAGTCCGTCCGCATGGACACGCAGCAACTGAATGTCTTCCCGCATGCGAACCGCGCGACCTCGGCTGTCCAGGTCAGCGTCAAGCAGCCGGGACTTATACTCAACGGACACGCGATGGAAGCGAGGCTGGACCTCCAACGCGTATCCATGAAGGATGCAAAGGCACGCTATGTCCCAAAGTAGATCAGCGATCATTGCAGGCGTGCTCTTGCTTTGCAGCAGTGCAACGGCCTACGCGCGTTCGTCGGATCGCCGGCAGCCCATGGACGTGGAGGGCGCCAGTTTCGACACGTCTCTCAATGACAATGGGGTGACCGTGTTCACTGGAAACGTCACCATTCGCCAGGGCAGTCTCATGATCCAGGCCGATCGCGCCGAGATATCCCGGGCTGGCGGTAACCCGTCGCGCGCGGTTCTGTCGGGGCGCCCGGTGCGGCTGACCGAACAGCTCGACGACGGGACGCCCATGAACGCTACGTCGGCGCGCGTCGATTACGACCTTCGTACGGAGATTGTCGTCTTCACCGGCGGCGTCAATCTCCAGCAGCCGCGCGGAAATCTAAGTGGCGACCGGGTCACCTACAACATGAAGTCCGGCCAGGTGGCCAGCGGCGGCGCCGCCGGCGGCGGCCGCGTGAAGATGCGCATCATGCCCAAGAACGCGGGCACGCCCTGATGTTGCGAGCGGAAGGGTTGCGCAAGCGATACAAGTCGCGCGAGGTGGTGCGTGATTTCGGCCTGAGCCTGGACGCCGGCGAAGTCGTCGGCCTGCTCGGCCCCAACGGCGCTGGCAAGACCACGTGTTTCTACATGATCGTTGGGCTGGTGCCCGCCGATGCCGGCCAGATCCTGCTCGACGGCAAGGACATCACCACGCAGCCGATGCACGCCCGTGCCAAGCACGGCGTCGGATACCTGCCCCAGGAACCGTCGGTATTCCGTCGCCTGAGCGTGGCGGACAACATCCGGCTGGTGCTGGAGCTGCGCGGCGACCTCGACCGAAAGGGCCGCGAAGCCGAACTCGGCGAGCTGATGGAAGAGTTGCAGGTCTCGCACGTGGCCGACCAGATCGGTGCCAGCCTGTCCGGCGGCGAGCGCCGGCGCGTGGAGATCGCCCGTGCGCTGGCGGCCCGCCCGCGGCTGATGCTGCTCGACGAACCGTTCGCGGGCGTCGACCCCATTTCCGTCGGCGAGATCCAGAAGATCGTGCGTCATCTCACCGAACGCGGCATCGGCGTGCTGATCACCGACCACAACGTTCGCGAAACGCTCGGCATCTGTGATCGCGCCTACATCCTCAACGAGGGATCGGTGCTTGCCCAGGGCGCGCCCGACGCAATCCTCGCCAACCCCGACGTTCGCCGCGTTTACCTGGGCGAGACCTTCCGGCTGTAATGCCGTTACGCCCGACCGGCGGCGCCCAGCAGCGCTGACGCGTGTCACGTACGACGTGTAACTTGCAGCTTGATGAAACCCCGCCTCCAGGCCACGCTCGGGCAGCACCTCGTCATGACGCCGCAGTTGCGCCAGGCGATCCGCCTGCTGCAGCTGTCGTCGGTCGAGCTCGACGCCGAACTGAGCGAAGCGGTGGAGAGCAATCCGCTGCTCGAGTGGGACGACGGCGACGTGACCGCGCCGGCCGATGCGGCAGTGGTCGGCGCCGATGCCGAAGCGCCCGCGGAAGCATGGAGTGACGCCGAGCTCGACGGCTGGGCCGAAAGCGCAAGCGGCAGCCACGGCGGCGACAGCGAAATCGGCAGCCTCGCCGACCAGGTCGCCGACCCGGAAACGCTGCACGACCACCTGCTCTGGCAATTGCACCTGAGCTGCCTGTCGCCGCGCGACCGCATGATCGGCGTCGCGCTCATCGAGGCGATCTCCGAGGACGGCTATCTCCGCGAATCGCTCGAAACGATCGCGGCGACGCTCGACCCGCCCATCCCGGCCACCGAGGAAATGCTCACGGTGCTGCACGCGGTGCAGCGCTTCGATCCGGTGGGTGTAGGCGCGCGTTCGCTGTCGGAAGCACTGTGCGTGCAGCTGACTGCGCACGAAGGCCCGGAATCGGACCGCGCGCTCGCCACCCGGATCGCCTGCGAACACCTCGAGCGCCTGCCGCGGCTCGGCGTCGAGGGCCTCGCGCGCGAGATCGCGGCGCCGCTCGACGCGGTCGAGCGCGCTGTCGCTCTGCTGCTTTCTCTGGATCCGCGACCGGGTGCGCGTCTCGGTGAAGTCGCGCCGGAAAGCTACGTGACCCCGGACGTGGTGATGTGGCGGCAGCACGGCAAGTGGCGCGTCGCCCTCGCCGAGCACGGACGCCCCCGTCTGCGCATCAATCGCGGCTACGAATCGCTCATTCCACATACCTCGAGCGCCGACGCCACGTACCTGCGAACCCATCTGCAGGAAGCGCGCTGGCTGTTGCGCAACGTCGAAGCGCGCGGTGAGACGCTCCTGCGCGTGGCGACATGCCTGGTGCAGCGACAGGCCGGCTTCCTCGAGTTCGGCGACGGCGCGCTGCGGCCGCTGACGCTGCGCGAGGTCGCATCCGAGCTCGGCCTTCACGAGTCGACGATTTCGCGCGCGATCGCGCGCAAGTACGCACGCACGCCACGCGGCACCCTGCCGCTACGGTCGTTCTTCGCCTCCAGCGTGGGCAATGGCACGGCCGAGGAGACCTCCAGCGGCGCCGTGCAGTCGATGATCCGGCAGCTGGTGGCCGCCGAGAACCCCCGGAAGCCGTTGTCGGACGCTCGTCTGGCTGAGTTGCTGCAGGGCTCGGGCGTGCCGGTGGCGCGGCGGACGGTGGCAAAATACCGCGAAGCCCTGGGAATCGCATCGTCGCAGGACCGCGTGCGCATGGCCTGAGGTTCGCAGTGTTTGACGGACGTCATTCCAGCGCCCGTCGAAAGTGCGATGCTGGGGTCGCGGCCAAGCGCCGCCTCTGCCGACAGTCAGGAGTTGCCCATGCGCATCGACATCCACGGCCAGCACATCGACGTCACCCCGGCCCTTCGCGATTACGTCGCGACGCGGTTCGAGCGACTCGCGCGACATTTCGAGCAACCGTTCGAAATTCGCACCGTCCTGGCAGTGGAAAAGGCGCGGCAGTGGGCCGAGGCGACGATCATCCTCGCGGGCCGCAGGGTGCATGCCGATGCCGACGGACGCGACGTCTACGCCGCGATCGACGTGCTCGCGGACAAGCTCGATCGCGCGCTGCTGAAGCACAAGGAAAAGCGCGCCGACCACCACCGTGGCGAGAGCCTCGCACGCATCGGCGAGCACGCCTGAGGCCCATGCCCCCCGCCGACCCGCTCAATCGCGAAGGCATCGGTCGGATCGGGATTTCGCTCGACGGCGACGGCGTGCTCCGGCACGTCGTCGCTTCGCGTGGTGGCATCGCATGACCGGCGTTGTCAGCGCGCTTGAACTCTTCGAGCATCACGCCGAACGGCTCGCCCTGCGCTGGGCCGCCGGCCGACCCGGCGCCGAACGGGTGCTGGAATCCGGCGACACGGTAGCGAGGCGGCCATCGCTGGCCGGCTACCTCAACATCATCTATCCCAACCGCGTGCAGATCCTCGGCACCGAGGAACTGGCCTGGCTGGACGGCCTCGACTCCCGCCTTCGCTGGGAGACGATCGAGAAGATCATGCAGTTCCGGCCGCTCGCGCTCGTGATCAGCAAGAACCAGCCGTGCCCGGAAGACCTGCGCCTTGCAGCCGAAGAAACCGAAACGCCGCTGTGGGTCTCGCCGCGACGCGGCCATGAACTGCTCAACCACCTGCAGTACCACCTTGCGCGCCGGCTCGCGCCGCGGGCAACGCTGCACGGTGTGTTCATGGAGATCTATTCGATCGGCGTGCTGATCACCGGCGACGCGGGCGCCGGCAAGAGCGAACTCGCGCTTGAACTCGTGACGCGCGGCCATCGGCTGGTCGCGGACGACGCGCCCGAGTTCACGCAGATCGCGCCCGATGTGCTGGATGGCACCTGCCCCGACCTGCTGCAGGACATGCTGGAAGTCCGCGGCCTGGGCGTGCTCAACATCCGCCAGATGTTCGGCGACACGGCGGTCAAGCGGAACAAGTATCTTCGGCTGATCGTGCATCTCACCCAACCGACATCGCAGCCCGTACCTGGCGGCTTCGAGCGCATTACGGGCGACCTCGGCGTGCGCCGCGTGCTGGACCTCGATGTCCCGATGATCACCCTGCCCGTCATCGCCGGCCGCAACCTTGCCGTATTGACCGAAGCCGCGACGCGCACGCACATCCTGCGCGCGAAGGGCGTCGACCCGGCGGCCGCATTCCTCGCGCGACACAGCCATTTCCTCGAGAGGGGCGAACCGTGAACACGCAGGTCGCGACCCTGGTGCTCGTCAGTGGCATGTCCGGTTCCGGCAAGTCGGTCGCGCTCAACACGTTCGAGGACCTCGGCTTCTACTGCGTCGACAACCTGCCTGCGATGCTGCTGCCTGCGCTCGTCGCCGACATTACCGGCGCGGACGGCGGCGGCCCGGCGAAGGTCGCGGTCGGCATCGACGTGCGCAACCGCCATGACGAACTCCATCGCGTGCCGCAGGCGCTCGCGGCCGTCGGCGGGCTCGGTTTCGACCCGCAGCTGGTGTTCTTCGACGCCGACGACGCCGTGCTGATCAAGCGCTATGCGGACACGCGCCGTCGGCATCCACTGAGCCGGCTGGCGCCCTCGTTGCCCGAAGCCATCGCGCTGGAGCGGCAGGTGCTGCATCCGCTTCGCCAGCTCGCCGACGCGGTCGTGGATACCAGCGAGATGAACGTGCACCAGTTGCGCCGGCACGTCACGACGGAGTTCGGACTCGGCAGCGAGAACGGCATGTCGTTGCTGTTCGAATCGTTCGCCTATCGCCGGGGCGTGCCCGCGGGCGCCGACTTCGTATTCGATGCGCGCGCGTTGCCGAACCCGCACTGGATCCCGTCGTTGCGGCCGCTTTCCGGTCGCGATGCGGACGTGCGCGCCTATCTCCTCGCGCAACCCGACGTCGAGGCCTTCTACACGCAGATCGGTGCGTTCCTCGACACCTGGCTGCCGCGCCTGCAATCGGACAGCACGCGCAGCTATGCGACCGTGGCGTTTGGCTGTTCGGGCGGCCGCCATCGGTCCGTGTTCCTCGCCGAGCGCATGGCGGAGCACGCCCGCGAGCTGGGCTGGCGCGAAGTCGCCGTGCACCACCGCGAACTCGACTGACCGCTGCTTCCGAACGGTCATCCGCCTCTGCTAACGTCGAGGCATGGCCGTCGGCATCCTCCTCGTCACGCATGAAGGCATCGGCAGCGCGATCAATCGCGTCGCCGAGCGGCTGCTCATGCCTGCGCCGCTGCGAATCGACGTGTTCGAAGTGCCTTTCGACGCGGAACCGGACTCCTTGCTGCCGCTCGCAAGCGCGGCGCTGCGACGTGTCGACGCCGGCGACGGCGTCCTGGTGCTGACCGACCTCTACGGCGCCAGTCCCGCCAACATCGCGTCGCGGCTGGCGCAGCTGGGCACGCCGGTGCGTCGCGTCTCGGCGGTGAACCTGCCCATGCTGCTGCGCGTGCTCAACTACGCCGAGCTCGGCCTCGACGAACTGGCCGCGGTCGCGATCGCCGGCGGCCGTAACGGCGTGCATGCCGACGATGTCTAGCGAAGCCGCCCCCGCCACGCACGCCGATGCGGCCATCGCGCAAGCCGCGCGGGCGTGCACACGTGTCGCCACGTCCCCCGCCAACTTCGGCTGCGCATCGCCATGATCGAACGTGACCTCACCGTCTCCAATCGCCTCGGGCTGCACGCGCGCGCCACCGCGAAGCTCGTGCAGCTGCTGTCGCAGTTCCGAAGCCACTGCACGCTGATCGCCAAGGGTCGCGAGGTGAATGCGAAGAGCATCATGGGCGTGATGCTGCTCGCCGCTGGACAGGGCACCCACGTGCGCCTGCGTGCCGAGGGCGAGGACGAGCAGGCCGCCGCCGACGCCGTGCAGGCGCTGTTCGAACGCGGCTTCGACGAGGGCAGCTGACGAATGCGACAAGCGCTCACCGGGCAGGGCGGGTCGCGCGGCACGGTGCTCGGCCGTGCGCGCGTGCGCCTTCCGCATGCGCTGCAGATCGCCGAGCAGCACATCGCCGCGGAGGACGTGTCGTCCGAACTCGCGCGGCTGCACGTCGCGATCGACGTCGTGCGGGCGGAAATGCACGAGTTGCGCGCGCGCCTGCACGGCGCGCTGGCGCAGGAGGTCGGTGAGTTCCTCGATCTGCACGCGCTGATGCTCGACGACCCCGAGTTGCTGCATGGCCTGGATGAACTCGTGCGCGTGCGCCGTTTCACCGCCGACTACGCCTTGCGCGTGCAGCGCGACCGGCTCGCGGGCGTGTTCGAGGCGATGGATGACCCGTATTTCAAGAGCCGAGTCGAGGACATCGACCAGGTCATCGGCCGCATCCACGCCGCCCTGCACCGGCGCGACTGCGAACTGCGCGGCTTCGCGGGCGAAATCCTGGTCGCCGAAAGCGTCGCGCCCGCCGAGATGGCGCAACTGCAGGCACAGGGCGTGATCGGTCTCGTTACCACGGGCGGCAGTCCGCTTGGACATACCGCGATCCTCGCGCGCAGCCTGCACATGCCGCTGGTGGTCGACTGCGAAGCCGCGCTCGACCGCATCAACGACGGCGACGCGCTGATCGTCGACGGCGGCACCGGGCGCATCGTGGTCGAACCCGGCCCGCAGGATCTCCGCGATTACCAGGCGCGCGAGCGCGGCCATCTGCGCGAGAAGCGCCAACTTGCGCGCCTTCGCCGCGAGCCCACGTGCACGCTCGACGGCGTCGACATCCGGCTGTTCGCCAACGCCGAGTCGCGCGAGGACGTGGCCGAAGCCCATTCGCTGGGCGCCGCCGGGATCGGCCTGTACCGCACCGAATTCCTGTTTCTGCAGCGCCATGAACTGCCCGACGAGGACGAGCAGTTCCGCGCCTACCGCGACGCAGTGATGGGCATGAGCGGGCAACCGGTGACGATCCGCACGCTGGACGTGGGCGCCGACAAGACGGACCGCACCGGCCTGACCTTGCGCGACGAACCGAACCCCGCGCTCGGCCTGCGCGGAGTGCGCCTTTCGCTCGCGCGCCGCGCGCTGTTCGAAACGCAGCTGCGCGCCGTGCTGCGTGCATCGGCTTACGGACGCGTGCGGCTGCTGGTGCCGATGGTGACCGGCGCCGAGGAAGTGCGCGAGGTGCGACGCGAACTCGCGCGGGTCGCCGCCGCGTTGCGCGCCGAGGGCCAGCCGATAGGTGAGGTCCCGCTGGGCGTGATGATCGAAGTGCCGGCCGCCGCGCTTGCGCTGCCGTCCTTCATCCGCGAGGTCGACTTCCTGTCGGTCGGCACCAACGACCTCGTGCAGTACCTGCTCGCCGTCGACCGCAACCACGAAGGCCTGGGCCGCCTGTACACGCCGCTGCATCCGGCCGTGATCCGCGTGCTGCGCGATACGTTCATGCTGGCGCAGCGCCATGCGCGGCCGATCGCGGTCTGCGGCGAGATGGCCGCCGCGCCGGAGTACGCGCCCTTGCTGCTCGCGCTTGGACTCACCGACTTCAGCCTGCACCCCGGCACGATGCTCGAGGTTCGACGCCGCATCCGCGATTGCGACTTCGCCGCGCTGCAGGCGCGCCGCCCGGCGCTGCTTCGCGCGCGCGACCGCGACTCCATCGAGCGCTGGCTGTCGGAAGCCGCCGGCTGATCCGCACGGTCGACGCTCGCGCCGTCGACCCCTCGAAACCGCGGTGTGCGTGGCTGTGCATCGCGGGGCGCAGCGGCGATAATGCCGCCATGAACCTCTGATCCCCGGTCGCATGTGGCGGCGAATTTCGCCGGCGGTGCGCCCTCGCCCACGGACCTCACGGTCCCCGCCGGAACGCGCGCATGGCCGAATCCGTCCGCCACGAGAAGACCGCGCGGCAGCTCAGGCTGCTGTCGGACGCGCTCGACAGCGGGCGGCTGGGTCCGGTCCGCCGCCTCGTCAACACGCTGTCGGCCGCCGAGATCGGCAACCTCCTCGAATCCCTGCCGCCGGCGAAGCGCACGGTCGTCTGGGGCCTGGTCGATGCCGAGGACGACGGCGAGGTGCTCGTCCACGTCGGCGACGAGGTGCGTGAAGGCCTGCTCGCCGAGATGGATCCGGACGAGATCGTCGCCGCGGTCGAGGACCTCGACATCGACGACCTCGCCGACCTCGTCGAGGACCTGCCCGATGCCGTCATCGAGCAGGTGCTCCTGTCGATGGACCGCGAGAACCGCGAGCGGCTCGAGCAGGTGCTGTCCTATCCGGAGGACACGGCCGGCCGCCTGATGAACCCGGACGTGGTGACCGTGCGCGGCGACACCACCATCGAAGTGGTGCTGCGCTACCTGCGCCTGCGTGGCGAACTGCCGGAACATACCGACCATCTCTACGTCGTCAGCCGGCGCCACCAGTACCAGGGCCGCATCGCGCTGGCCGACCTGCTGACGAAGGAGCCGTCGACGCCGATCAATCGACTCGTCGACGACGAGCAGGACGGCATCTACGTCGGCGAGACCGCTGCGGAAGTCGCGCGCCAGTTCTCCGACCACGACTGGGTGAGCGCGCCGGTGGTGGACGGCGGCAACATCCTGCTCGGCCGCATCACCATCGACGACGTCGTCGACATCATCCGCGAGCAGGCCGAGCACCAGGCGCTGTCTGCGGCGGGTCTCGACGAGGACGAGGATCTCTTCAGCCCGGTACCCCGCGCCACGCGCCGGCGCCTGCTGTGGCTGACGATCAACCTCGCGACCGCGTTTCTTGCGTCATACGTGGTGGGCCAGTTCGAAGGCACGATCCAGCAGATCGTCGCGCTCGCGGTGCTGATGCCGATCGTCGCGGGCATGGGCGGCAATGCGGGTACGCAGGTGCTGGCGCTGATGGTGCGGGGGCTGGCGCTGGGACAGGTGAGCTTCTCGAACTATCTCGCGCTGCTCTGGAAAGAGTTCAAGGTCGCTCTGCTGACGGGCCTTGGGCTCGGGCTGATCCTGGCGATCGTGGTGCAACTGCGCTTCGGCAGTTGGGGGCTGACCGCGGTGATTGCGGCCGCGCTGCTTATCAACCAGCTGGCGGCAGCGATCGCCGGCGTACTGATTCCGCTGAGCCTGCGCCGCCTCGGCTTCGACCCGGCGCTGGCCAGCAGCATTTTCCTGACCACCGTCACCGACGTGATGGGCTTCTTTGCGTTCCTGGGACTGGCGACGCTTTTCCTGCTCA
>NZ_VTRV01000060.1 GCF_008274655.1 Cognatilysobacter lacus
ACCGGCGAGCATCCCGCAGACCTGCAGCAGCGTCCGCGCGGTGCGGCTGTCGACCCGGCTCGCCAACGCGGCCTCGGCGCCGTTTGGCGCGGGCACGATCAGGCGGCGCCCGGCTTCTCCCGCCGCCAGCGCTGCCGGAAGTACGCCGTCGATGGCGCGGAGTTCACCAGTCAGCGCGAGTTCGCCGATGAACTCGACGTCGCGCAGCGCATCGAGCGGGATCTGTCCGCTGGCCGCGAGGATTCCGAGCGCGATCGGCAGGTCGAAGCGCCCGCCGTCCTTGGGCAGGTCGGCGGGGGCGAGGTTGACCGTGATGCGCCGCTGCGGGAACTCGAACTGCGCGCAGGCGATCGCCGCGCGCACGCGATCCTTCGCCTCGCGCACCGCGGCCTCGGGCAGGCCGACGATGTTCATCGCCGGCAGCCCGCCGCCGAGGTGCACTTCGACGCGCACTTCGGGCGCACGGATGCCCGTTCGCGCACGGCTGTGCACGATCGCGAGGTTCATGGCGGCGGCCTCAGTGGCGCGAGGCGATCGGGGTGTCGAGCTGGCCTTCGAGCTCGCCGACGGTGCGCTCGAGATGCTCGAGCTTTTCGCGCGTGCGCAGCAGCACGGCGCGCTGGACGTCGAACTCCTCGCGGGTGACGAGGTCGAGCCGGCTCAGGCCGGTCTGCAGCACCGCGCGGAAGTTCTGCTGCAGCTCGGCGCGCAGCTCCTGCGCGGACTCGCCGCGAAGGCCCGGCGGCACGAGGGAGCTGAGGCGGCGGGCGAGTTCGTCGAGCTGGTCGAGGTCGATCATGGTCGTGTCTCCGGCAATGCAGGCAGGGTGCCTGCACCGCGTGCCCGGCACCGTCGGCGGGCGCCGCGGGCGGCTGTCGGAAAACTCCGAGCGCGCGACGTGCATCTTACCCGGCGCCCCGTGGGCGCCAGCCGGTATCCTCGCGGCCACAGGAGAGTGCCGATGAAGATGGTCATGGCGGTGATCAAGCCGTTCAAGCTCGACGACGTGCGCGAGGCGCTGGCCGAGGCGGGCGTCGCGGGCATCACCGCGACCGAGGTCAAGGGCTTCGGTCGGCAGAAGGGCCATACCGAGCTCTATCGCGGCGCCGAATACGTGGTCGACTTCCTGCCCAAGATCAAGCTCGAGGTCGCCGTCGCCGACGACCAGCTCGACGCCGTGGTCGAGGCGATCATGAAGGCCGCCGGTACCGGCAAGATCGGCGACGGCAAGATCTTCGTGTCCGACCTCGAGCGCGTGGTGCGCATCCGCACCGGCGAGCTGGACGCCGACGCGCTCTGATCGCCGGCCTCAGCCGGTGCGCAGGCAGTTCCGGCCGGCGGCCTTGGCCTGGTAGAGCGCCGCGTCGGCGCGCTTGAGCAGGTCGGGCAGGTCGGCGTCGCGCGGCGCAAGGGCGGTGACGCCCAGGCTGATCGTCACCTGCAGGCCCGGCGCGACATCGGAGAAGTCGAGCGACTCCACGCTCGCACGCACGCGCTCGCCAACCTGCGCGGCCGCGTCGATCGCGCTGTCGGGCAACAACACCACGAATTCCTCGCCGCCCACGCGGCCGATCTCGTCGGACTGCCTCAGCGCCTGCTGGCAGGCCGCGGCCACGCGTGCGATCACCTGGTCACCGGCGAGATGGCCGTGGCGATCGTTGATCGCCTTGAAGCCGTCGATGTCGAAGGTGATCACGCTGAGCGGGCGCTCGTCGGCACGCGCCTGGCGCACCACTTCGGCGCCCAGCACGTCGATGCGACGGCGATTGGCGACGCCGGTGAGCTCGTCGGTCAGCGCGAGCACGCGCAGGTGCCGGGTGCGCACGATCTGCCGCGCCACCCACAGCCCGAGCACCAGCACCAGCGCAATGCCGAGCCCGAGCGCGATGCGCTGCCAGTCGCGCGCCTTCAGCAACGCACGCACTTCCTGGTCGCGCAGCGATTTCTCGGAGCGAAGGCGCTGGTTTTCGACGTCGCGTCGCGAGGCGTCGGTTTGCTCGCGCAGCAGCAGGGTGCGTTGTTCGCTGCGCGCGGCCAGTGCCTTCTCGCGCAGCGCGATGAATCGCTTGTAGTCGGCCAGCGCGGCGGCCGGGTTGCCGAGCTGTTCGTAGAGCGCCGCGCGCGGCGGATACAACTCTTCCAGATAGCGATCGTTGCCGTCCGCCACGAACGCCTTTTCGGCGCGCGCGAACAGTTGGAGTGCTTCCGCGCGCTGGCCCAGGCCGGCGCGCGCGCGCGCCTCGAGCAGCGACAACATGCCTTCGTTGGAGACATCGCCGACGGCGGCGAATCCTTCGCGCGCCGCCGAAATGCTTGCCAGCACCTGTGTCCATCGCCCCAGCGACGCCTGCGCCGACGCCATGGCGAGCTGCATGCCCGCCACGTCGGCCGGCGTCAGCCGTTGCCGCGCGATGCTCAGGCCCTTCTCGTAGTACTGCAGGGCGCGGTCCGGATGACCGGTGTCCTCGGCGAGGAAGCCGGTCTGCGCCGCGATCACAGCGAGGCTCGCCCAGTCGCCATGGCGTTCGGCGATCTGGCGGCTGCGCTCGAGGTACTCGCGCGCCTTGTCGGTCTCGCCCATGCGGCGGTAGGCGACCGCGATGTTCTGCAGGTTGCCCTCCGAGCGCTCGGCCTGTCGCGAGCTGTCGTAGAGGTGCTGTGCGCCGATGAAGTCGCTCAGCGCCTCGGCGTGCCGACCGAGGTACGAATAGACGTTTCCGCGAAGTACGTAGCCGTCGGCGACCAGTGCCGGATGTTCCGAGCGCCTGGCGAGTTCGATGCCGCGCGCATACAGCCCGAGCGCGTGTTGCGGATCGCCCAGCATGTCCAGGACGCTCGCCTCGCACAGCTGGAAGCGCGCTTCCGCCTCGACGTCGCCGAACGCCTTGGACGCGGCGACGCCCTGGCGCGCATACGCCAGCGATGCGTTCGCATCTTCCGGCGGCTGGAAGCATTCAGTGGACTGGTAGAGGAGCTCGCGTCGACGGTCCCCGGGCGGCACCAGCGCGCGCAGCCGGGCGATCTCGGCCTTCGCGGCTTCCGGTGTCGCCGGGTTGAGGCGCTCGCTGTCGAGCTGTTCGAACAGCTTGTCGAACGCAGCGGCACTGCCCGACTGCGCATGCGCGAGCGTCACCGTCAGGGCGGCGAGCGTCAGGGCGAACAGTGACGCGCGGAATCGGGGCATGGAAGGTTCGGTCGGGCGTCGCCGCGCGGTGGGCACGAGGCGGCGCGGGCTCAGGCGTCTAGAGCTTCGGTGACGAAGGGCGGCGTCGCCAATGCTCCACGATGGATATCGGCGCTGTAGTACTTGGTCTTGAGACCCGCGTCACGCGCGGCCTGCTCACGGAATTCGAAGCCGCCCGACTTGCGCGCCAGCGTGCAGCTCCACCAGCCCGTGGGATAGCACGGCTGCGGGAACGGCAGTGTCTTGAACGCCGTGAACCCGGCCTTGCCCATCTCCGCGCGCATCGAGCGGATCAGGTCGAGCAGCGCGAGCGGGGACTCCGACTGCTGCACCAGGATGCCGTCGTCGCGCAATGCGCGGAAGCAGCTCTCGTAGAAGGATTTGTTGAAGAGGCCTTCGGCGGGGCCGACCGGATCGGTGGAGTCGACGATCACGATGTCGACGCTGCCTTCCGGGCAGTTCTTCATGTACGCGACGCCGTCGTCGAACAGCAGCTCGGCGCGCGCGTCGCCGTTGGAATCGCAGAGCTCCGGGAACCACTTCTCGGCCATGCGCGTGACCTGCTCGTCGATGTCGCACTGCGTCGCCGACTGCACGCCCTTGTGCTTGAGCACTTCGCGCAGCGTGCCGCAGTCGCCGCCGCCGATGATCACGACGCGCTTCGGATCGGCATGGGTGAACAGCGCGGGGTGCGACATCATCTCGTGATAGAGGAAGTTGTCGCGCGTGGTGAGCATCACCGCGCCGTCGATGAGCATCAGGTTGCCCCAGTCGGTCGTCTCGAAGATCTCGATCTTCTGGAACGGCGACTGCACCTCGTCGAGCTTGCGCGTGACGCGAAAGCCGATGGCCGAGCCGGTGTGCTCGAAGTTCTCGTACTGCCAGGTGGTTTGGCTCATGGCGTGCTGCGATCCCGGTGCCGGATACCGGCAAACGCCCGAGTGTAGCGGACGCCGCATGGTGGTTTAGTCGGCGGCAATCACGCAGTCGCGGCCCGCCGCCTTGGCGCGGTAGAGCGCGGCGTCGGCGCGCGCGAGCAGGTCGTTCAGGCGACGGTCGCCGTCACGCGAGGTCGCCACCCCTGCGCTGGTGCGCACCGCCAGGCCCGGGGTGATCGACAGTGCGGCAACGGCCTGTCGCAGGCGCTCGGCAATGGCGGCGGCCTCGTCGGCGCCGGTGCCGGGCAGCAGTGCGACGAACTCCTCGCCTCCGCTGCGACCGAGGTGATCCTGGCGCCGCAGGGCGCCGGCAAACGCATCGGCGACCCGGGCCAGCACGGTGTCGCCGACGGCATGGCCGTGGCGGTCGTTCACCTGCTTGAAGTGGTCCAGGTCGAGCGACACCAAACTCAGTGGCTCGCCGTCGTGCTGCGCGGCGCGAAACGCGCGCTGGCCCAGACGCAGGATCTGGCGGCGGTTGGCGAGCCCGGTGAGCGCGTCCGACAGCGCGAGGCGGCGCAGGCGTCCGCCTTCACGCCACTGCGCGAACGCGAGGGCGCCCAGCGCGGTGAGCAGGGAGGTGCCGAGCATCAACGCGAGCCAGCGCCACGGCCGCTCGCGTTGCAGCGCGCGTATCTGCTGGTCGCGGCCGCGTCGCTGGATGTCCAGCCGGGCGCGCTCCAGGTCGCGGCGCCCGGTATCGAAGCGCATGCGCCACAGCGTGACCTGCTCGCCTTCGCTCTCGCGCTGGAGCCGGGTGTCCAGCGCCACGTAGGCGCGCAGGTCGGCGAGTGCGGCGCCATCGTCGCCCACGGCTTCCTCGCTGGCGGCGCGCGCGCGGTGCAGCAGCACCAAGTAGCGCGCGCTGTCCTGCTCATGCATCAGCGCTTCGGCGCGACCGAAGGCCGCGATCGCCGCCCGATGCTGGCCTTGCATCGCCAGCGCGCGCGCCTCCACCTGGTCGAGCATCGGTTCGTGGTCGGCGGTGTGGTCGATGGCGAGGTCGCGGCGCGCCTGCGTGACCTGTTCCAGCGCGCGCGTCCCATCGCCTTTTGCTAGCCAGCCGTTGGCCAGCCCGAGCCGCGCATAGCCGCGGTCGATCGCATCGGAGCGCTGCGCGATCGCGAGCGCCTGTCCGAAGACGCGCAGCGCCGCGTCTGCCTGGTTCTGCTCCTCGAAGGCATAGCCTTCCTGAACGAGCGCGCTGTACAGGTCCGGATAGCTGTCGAGTGCGCGCGCATACGCTTCGGACTCGCGCAGATAGACCAGCGCCTGCGCATAGACGCCCATGCGTCGGTACGCCATGCCGATGTTGAGCAGGTTGGTTTCGGCGCGGCGCGCGAGGTAGGCGCGGTCGTAGATCGTCTGCGCGGTGAGGAAGTCGCCGAGCGCGAGCGCCTGGCGGCCCTGCAGCGAGCGGATGCTGCCACGCAGCACGTAGCCATCGCCCATCAGTCGCGCGTCTTCGGCACCGCCGGCGATGCGCAGCCCGCGGGCGTAGGCGGCCAGTGCCGCATCGTTGTCGCTGCTCTCGTAGGCGTAACCGCGGCAGTATTCGAAGCGCGCCTGCGCCTCGGTGTCCCGCGCTTTCCGTGATTCGGCCAGCCCGCGCGCGGCAAAGGCCAGCGCGGCCTTGGAGTCGTGACGGAACTGCAGGCCACACCGGGTGGCCTGGAAGCGCCGCGCGCGTCGCGCATCCCCCGCCGGCAGCAGGGATTGCAGCCTGCGCAGCGCGTCGGCGATCTGACGGTCGTCATCGACCGCGATCTCGCCGTCGTCGATCTGCAGGAAGACTCGATCGAAGCCCGCCGCCGACCCGCTCGCAGGCGCCGCCGTCGCGGCGGCAAGCAACGCCGCCGCGAAAAGCGCATGGAGCAGGCGACGGGGCACGGGCATGACGGCGGACGGGCTCGCAAGGCTCCGCCCGGACGACGGTGAGTCATTGTGTTCGGCCGACGGGCGGCGAACTTGAATGCCGGTTGCAGCGCCGCCTGACGGTCGCCCTGCACCGATCGGCGGTCGGTCACGCCGCAAGCCCTAGAATGCGCGCCTCCCCGCTGCGGTGCGCCCGATGTCCGACTGGTCCATCGACCTTGCCCGAAAGTTGTATTCGATCCCGTACTGGTCGGAAGGCTATTTCGACGTGGACGGGGCCGGGCGTGTGAGCGTGCACCCGCAGGGCACCCAGGGCCCGTCGATCTCGCTGGCCGAGGCGGTGGACCGTGCGCTGGAGGGGGGCGCGCAGCTGCCGCTGCTGGTGCGCTTCCCGCAGATCCTGTCCGACCGGCTGCGCAAGCTGCAGGAGGCGTTCGCCTGGGCAATCGACGAGACCGGCTACGGCGGCGGCTATACCGCGGTGTACCCGATCAAGGTCAACCAGCACCAGTCGGTGGCCGGCACGCTCGCCTCGAACATGGGCGAAGGCTTCGGCCTGGAAGCCGGCAGCAAGCCCGAGCTGATGGCGGTGATGGCGCTGTCGCGTCCGGGCGGGCTGATCGTCTGCAACGGCTACAAGGACCGCGAGTACATCCGACTGGCGCTGATCGGCCGAAAGCTCGGGCTCGACACTTACATCGTGATCGAGAAGCCGTCGGAGCTGCAGCTGGTCATCGAGGAGTCGAAGGCTCTGGGCGTCACGCCCGGCCTCGGCGTGCGCATGAGGCTGGCGTCGCTCGGCGCCGGCAAGTGGCAGAACAGCGGCGGCGACAAGGCCAAGTTCGGCCTCTCGCCGCGGCAGGTGCTCGACCTCTGGAAGCGCCTGCGCGACGCCGGCATGGGCGACACGCTCGGCCTGCTGCACTTCCACATGGGCTCGCAGATCTCGAACGTGCGCGACATCGCCAACGGCATGCGCGAGGCGGTGCGCTATTTCATCGAGCTGTCCAAGCTCGGCGCCAACGTGCGCTACATGGACGTGGGCGGCGGCCTCGGCATCGACTACGAAGGCACGCGTTCGCGCAGCTACTACTCGATCAACTACGGCGTGCGGCAGTACGCGCTCAACATCATCCAGCCGCTCGCGGACGCCTGCGAACAGGAGGGCCTGGCGCCGCCGCGCATCGTCACCGAATGCGGCCGCGCGATGACCGCGCACCACGCCATGCTGGTCACCAACGTCAGCGAAGTCGAACGCGCGCCGGAAGGCCGCGTGCCCGATGCGCACAATGACGAGCCGCTGGTGATCCGCCACCTGCGCAGCATCCACGCCGAGCTCGATACGCGCCCGGCCGTCGAGCTGTTCCACGACGCGCAGCACTACCATTCGGAAGGGCTGGACGCGTACACCAGCGGCGCGCTGGACCTCGTGCACCGCGCGCGCATCGACGATCTCTTCTACGCGATCCTGCACGGCGTGCGTGCGCGGCTGAGCCCGACGGAAAAGACGCAGCGCGCCGTTCTGGAAGAGCTCAACGACCGCCTGGTCGACAAGTATTTCGTCAACTTCAGCGTGTTCGAATCGATGCCCGACGTCTGGGCGATCCAGCAGGTCTTCCCGATCGTGCCGATCGAGCGGCTGGACGAGCGCCCGGAACGGCGCGGCATCATCGCTGACCTCACCTGTGATTCCGACGGCCGCATCGATACCTACGTGGAGAGCGAAACGCTGTCGACCTCGATGCCGATCCACGCGCCGCGCCCCGGCGAGGTCTACCGCCTCGGATTCTTCCTGGTCGGCGCGTACCAGGAGATCCTCGGCGACATCCACAACCTGTTCGGCGACACGGACGCCGTGGCTGTTCACGTAAGTGATGACGGTTTCGAGTTCGTGCAGCAGCGTCGTGGCGACACCGTCGACGTGATGCTCGACTACGTCGGGTACGATGTCGCCCAGCTGCGGCAGACGTATCGCGACAAGGTCGGCAGCGCACGATTGCCCGCCGACGAAGCGAGCCGCCTCAACGAGGCGCTTGAAGCCGGGCTTACGGGCTACACATATCTGGACGACGCGCCGCTCGACTGACGGCGCGAGCAGGGAAACACGAAAATGAAAACCGGATTCATCGGCCTCGGCGCGATGGGCTCACCAATGGCCCGCCACGTGCACGCACGCGGAATGCTCGTCGTGGTCGGCACGCGCACGCAGGACAAGGCGGACGCATTTGCCGCGGAGCTCGGCGTGCGCGCCGCCCGCTCGGAACAGAACTTCGCCGACTGCGACGTGGTAGCGCTTTGCGTGCCGCTCGATGTCGACGTGCTCGAGAACGTCGCCGGCCTCGCCGACGTGCTGCGTCCGGGCACGGTGGTGATCGATCACTCGACGGTGTCGGTGGACACCGCGCGGCGTGCCGCTGCGATGTGCGCGGCACACGGCATCGGCTTCATCGATGCGCCGGTTTCCGGCGGCGTCGAAGGCGCCCGCAACGGCAAGCTGTCGGTAATGGCCGGCGGCGACGCGGCGATGCTCGAGAAGGCGCGCGTCGTGCTCGACTGCTATGCCGCGCGCATCTCCCATATGGGCGCAACCGGCAGCGGACAGGCGACCAAGGCTGTCAACCAGGTTCTGGTCGCGGGCATCAACGAGGCGGTGTGCGAAGGGCTCGCGCTGGGCGAGAAGCTCGGCCTCGACGCCGAACGCCTGCTGCCGACACTGATGGCCGGCGCGGCCGCGAACTGGTTCCTCGACAAGCGCGGCGCCACCATGCTGCGCGACGAGTTCGCGCCCGGCTTCAAGAACGCACACATGCTGAAGGACCTGCGCATCGTGCAGGCCATGGCGCAGCAGGCGGGCATCCGCACGACGGTGATCGATCAGGCGCTGGCCGACTATTCGGAGCTGGTGCAGGACCGCGGGCTCGGCGAGTCCGACACCTCCGCGCTGATCACGCTCAAGCGCGCGCGCTGAGCAGGCGACGCGCGGCGACGCGCTCGCCCGCGGATGCGGCCATCCACGCAACAGCGGCCGACAGGGCCAGCTGCAGCGCCGTGTTGCGCAGCAGCCAGTGCGCCGTCCCTTGCATGGCGGGTGGCGCATAGCCGTAGGCGGCGACGGCGCTCGTGATTCCGGCCAGCACCACGAGTACGACCGCCCAGCCACGGAATCCCCGGCGCGCGATCCATCCGCCGACGAACATCGACAGCGCGACGGCGAGCAGATCCAGTGGGGCGAAAAGGCCCACCGGGGTCATCCAGCCGAGCAGCGTGTGCGACAGGAACGCCAGCCCGGTGCTGGCGAGCAGCACGATCAACGCGACCGCGGCCGCGAGAAGGCGGCGCTCGATGGCGTTATCAGCGAGTAGGGGCATGTCGCGAGTCTAGGCGGCCAGGCGGCCGCGCGTGAAGTGGGCGGCCGCGCGCTCCCGGCGTCGCTGGCCGTCGCGCGGCTCCGACCCGGTCAGTGCGTCCTGACCGCCATGGCCGACAGCCCGCCGGCCGCGAGCTTGCGCTTGGCCTCGGCCAACTCGCCCGCGGTGCCGTACGGTCCCATGCGTACCCGATAGACCGTCTTGCCGCCGATCTGTGCGGACTCCACGCGCGCGCCCAGGCCCAGCAACGCGATGCGGGCCTTCAGCTCCTCGGCCTGCCCGGACGCCTGGAACGCACCGGCCTGCAGCAGGTAGTGCGCATCGGTCGCCACCGCCTTGTCAGGGCTCGCCGTTGCCGTGGCCGTCGCCGGCGCGGGCGCCGCGGCATGCACATCGGCAGGCACGGGCTTGGCCGCGTGCTCATCGACCGGCGCCGGAAGCGGCTTCGGCTCGACGGCCGTGGTGGTCGTGGCGCCGGCTGGCGCCGGGTCCGACGTCGAGACGGCGGTCGCGGCTTTCGCCTTGCCCTGCTGCGCTTTCTCCGCGCGTTCGCTCGCCGCGAGCTCCGCGTCGGACATCGGCACTTCCTTGCCCGGCAGCAGCGTGTAGAAGTCGAAGCCCTGCTTCTTCTTCTTCGCGGCGGCGGCATCGCCGGGCTTGGCATCGGCGGGCGCGTCGATCGCGGTTTCGTCGTCGACCACCGCGTCGTCGTTCGCGGGTTTCGGCTGCGCGTCGGGGTTGGGCTTGGGACGGAAGAAGCCGTCGCTGTCGCGGTGCATCAGCCGCGGAACGGCGAGGACGACCAGCAGCGTCACCGCCACGCCGATCACCAGCCATGCCCAGCCGGGCAAGCCGCCGCCATTGCCACCACCACCGCCGCCGGAGCGACGCGCCTGGGTCTTGCCGCGCTTTGCTGCCACTTACATCACCTCGGGGGCGGAGACGCCCAACAGGCCCAGTCCATTGGAAATGACCTGACGCGTCGCTGAAGCGAGCGCGAGGCGCGCGTTGCGCACCGCCGTGTCGTCGACCAGGAACTGGTGTTCGTTGTAATACGACTGGAACGCCTGCGCGAGTTCGAGCAGGTACGCGGCGAGCTGATGCGGCTCGAGATCGCGCCCCGCCGTTTCGACCACCTCGGCGTAGCGCGACAGCGTGGCGACGAGCTCGTGCGTGGCCTCGTCGAGCTCGAACGGGCGCGACAGGCCGTCGTCGACGTCGAACGACAGGCCGCGCTCCTTGAGCTGGCGCATCAGCCCGCACATGCGCGCATGGCTGACCTGCACGTAGTACACCGGGTTGTCCATCGACTGGCTGCGCGCGAGGTCGATGTCGAACGTGAGTTGCGAATCGGGCTTGCGCGCGATCAGGAACCAGCGCACCGCGTCGCTGCCGACCTCGTCGATCAGGTCGCGCAGCGTGAGGTAGCTGCCCGCGCGCTTGGACAGTTTCACTTCCTCGCCGCCGCGCATCACCGTGACCATCTGGTGCAGCACGTATTCCGGCCAGTTCTGCGGAATGCCGGCGTCGAGCGCCTGCAGGCCGGCTTTGACGCGCGCGAGCGAGCCGTGGTGGTCGGCGCCGAGCTCGGTGATTGCGCGCTCGTAGCCGCGCTGCCATTTGCTCAGGTGGTAGGCGACGTCGGGCACGAAATACGTATACGTGCCGTCGGACTTGCGCATCACGCGGTCCTTGTCGTCGCCGAAGTCGGTGCTGCGCAGCCACAGCGCGCCGCCTTCTTCGTACGTATGACCGTGCGCGATCAGCTCGCGCACGGTCTCCTCGACCTTGCCGTCGGTATAGAGCGAGGACTCGAGGAAATAGACGTCGAACGACACGCCGTAGGCGGCGAGGTCGCTGTTCTGCTCGCGACGCAGCCACGCCACCGCGAACGCGCGGATCGCGTCGAGGTCACCCGGATCCTTCCCGCCGACGACCGTATGGCCCTCGACCTCGACGCTGTCGCCGCGCAGGTACGCCGCGGCGACGTCCTTGATGTAGTCGCCCCGGTAGCCGTCCTCGGGCCAGCCGGCGTCGTCGGGCCCGCGGCCCTGCGCGCGCGCCTGCACCGAGATGGCGAGATTGTTGATCTGCGCGCCGGCGTCGTTGTAGTAGAACTCGCGCGCCACGTCCCAGCCGTTGGCCTCGAGCACGCGCGCGATGCAGTCACCGATGACCGCCGCGCGGCCGTGGCCGACATGCAGCGGGCCGGTCGGGTTGGCCGAGACGTATTCGACGCCGGCGCGATGGCCGCGTCCCGCATCATTGCGACCAAAACGCTCGCCCTGCGCGACGATGTCGCGCACGTTCGCGCGCCAGGCGCCCTCGGCCACCCGGAAATTGATGAAGCCCGGGCCGGCGATCTCGACCGAGGCGATCTGGTCGTTCGTGGGCAGCGCGTCGACCAGCGCCTGCGCGATCGCGCGAGGGTTCGACTTCGCGGGCTTGGCCAGCAGCATCGCGGCGTTGGTCGAGAAATCACCCTGCGCACGGTTTTTCGGCCGCTCGATCACGAAATCGGGCGTGGCCATGTCGGCGGGGAGCGTGCCGGCGTTGCGCAGGGCGTCGACGGCCTGCTCGACGAGGGCGCGGAGGGTGGATTTCACGGGTGGTCCGGGACGGCGGGACGGGGCGGCATTGTACGGTCGGTGGCGATCGCGGACGGCAGCGACGGTGAGCCGCTCGATGCCGGCATGGCCCCGGGCCCGGAACGCGCGCGGCCTGTCGGCCCGGCGTCGCGGCCTGAACTCGAGGGCGATCCGCAGCGCGCAGGGCAGGTCCGGGCTCGATCCGGGGCGGGAGCGACCACGCGCGGAGCGTTGCCCGTCGCTCCAGGCGTAACCCGCCGCGGCGACCCTCATCGGGATCGCGCCCGGCTTGCACCGCATCACCGGCGGCGTGCGTCCGATCACACCCAGCCGCGCGATGCCATCGACACCGCCGGTCCGTCACCCACGACGAAATGATCGAGCAGGCGAACGTCGACCAGCGCGAGTGCCTGCTTGAGTCGCGCGGTGACCGCCCGGTCGGCGGCGCTGGGCTCGGGGTTGCCGCTCGGATGGTTGTGCCCGACCAGCACCGCGGCGGCGTTGTGCGCCAGCGCGCGGCGGGCGACGTCACGCGGATGCACTTCCGCGCCGTCGAGCGTGCCGTGGAACATCTCCTCGAACGCGAGCATGCGGTGCCGCGTGTCGAGGAACATGACCGCGAAGACTTCGTGGTCGCAGGGACGCAGGCGTTGCGCGAACAGGCGGCCGGCGGCCGGCGGATCCTTCAGTGCCTCGCCCCGTTCGAGTTCGGCCGCGAGCACGCGCTGGCCGATTTCCAGCGCGGCCGACAGCGTGCACGCGCGCGCCGGGCCGACGCCGCGAAGCTTCGCGAGTTCCCGCGGCGGGCGCTCGAGCAGCAGGCGCAACGGGCCGTGTTCGGCGACCAACGCCCGCGCCGTCGCCACCGCGTCTTGGCCGCGCACGCCCGAGCCCAGGAACAGCGCGACCAGTTCCGCATCCGACAGTGCGCCAGCGCCGCGTGCCAGCAGCTTTTCGCGTGGGCGCTCGGCGGCGGGCCAATCGCGGATGTGCATGGTGTCCTTCCGTGGACGACGACGATCCGTCGACGGTCATTCCACGCGATGCGCGGCACCGGCGGCCTCGGGGGTTTGCGGCCGTTCGGGTAAGCTGTCCGCCGCTCTCCGCGTAGGACTTTTCCGCCCGTGACCGCGCTTTCCGGCCATCGCATCCTGCTCTGCGTGACAGGCGGCATCGCCGCCTACAAGGCGGCCGAGCTGGTGCGTCGCCTGCGCGACGCCGGCGCGGAGGTGCGCGTTGCGATGACCGACAACGCGCAGCGTTTCGTGGGCCCCGCCACGTTCCAGGCGCTTTCCGGCGAGCCCGTGCGCACGTCGCTCTGGGACGAACACGCCGAGGCCGCGATGGGGCATATCGAACTGGCGCGTTGGGCGAGCGCGGTGATCGTGGCGCCGGCCACCGCGAACACCATCGCCAGGCTTGCGCACGGCCTGGCCGACGATCTCGTCAGCACCCTGTGCCTGGCGACGGAAGCACCGCTGGCCATCGCGCCCGCGATGAATCGCGTCATGTGGGCAAACGCCGCGACGCAGGCGAACGTGGCGACGCTGCGCGAGCGCGGCGTGCTGGTGATCGGCCCGGCCGCCGGCGACCAGGCCTGCGGAGAAACCGGCGAAGGCCGCATGGTCGAGCCCATGCAGATCGTGCGCATGCTCGCCGGCGAAGCCGCATGAGCGCGCTGGCCGGCCGGCGCGTGGTGGTAACCGCGGGGCCGACGTTCGAGGACATCGACCCCGTGCGTTTTCTGGGCAACCGGAGCAGCGGAAAGATGGGATTCGCCGTCGCGGCCGATGCGGTGGCGCGCGGCGCGGACGTCGTGCTCGTCGCAGGCCCGGTGACGTTGCCGACGCCGGAAGGCCTGGAGCGCATCGACGTGCGCAGCGCCGCGCAGATGCACGCCGCGGTGATGAGCGCGCTGCCATGCGACGCCTACCTCGGCGCAGCGGCGGTCGCCGACTACACGCCGGCGAGCGTGTCGGCGCGCAAGCTCAAGAAGCAGCCAGGGCAGGATGCACTCGTGCTGCAACTGGTGCGCACGCGCGACATCCTCGCCGACGTCGCCGCGCATGCGCAGCGCCCGCAGGTCGTGGTGGGTTTCGCGGCCGAGACCGATGACCTCGAGGCCTATGCACGCGCCAAGCTCGCCGCGAAGAACGTCGACCTGATCGCCGCCAATCGCGTCGGCGTACACGGCAGTGGTTTCGAGAGCGACGACAACACGCTGATCGTGTTCGATGCCCGGAACGCGACCCCGCTCGGCCCCGCCAGCAAGGCCGATGTCGCCCGCGGCCTGCTCGACCTGGTGGAGGCGCGGCTGTCATGAGCGAGCACGTGATCGCGATGCGCCTTCTCGACGCGCGCTATGGCGATGCCTGGCCGCTGCCCGACTACGCCACGGCCGCGAGTGCAGGCGTCGACCTGCGCGCCGCGCTGCACGCACCGCTGCAGCTGGAGCCGCGCGCAACGCACCTGGTGCCGACCGGGCTGTCGATCCACATCGCCGATCCGAGGCTGTGCGCCATCATCCTGCCGCGATCGGGGCTGGGGCATAAGCACGGCATCGTGCTGGGCAACGGCACGGGGCTGATCGACGCCGACTACCAGGGTCCGCTCATGGTCAGCGTGTGGAATCGCGGCGATTCGGCTTTTACGATCGAGCCGGGCGACCGCATCGCCCAGCTCGTGGTGCTGCCGATCGTGCGCGCACGCTTCGCGGTGGTGGACCAATTCGAATCGACGACGCGTGGCGAGGGTGGCTTCGGCCACACCGGCGTGCGTTGAACAACATGCTTTGAGTAGTAGGAGCAATCGCGATGTCCAATGCCCATGTCGACCGTCTGAAGCCGCTGGTGCCGCTTGGTGCCGCCCTCGCGCTGCTGCTCGCGGGCTGGTTCGGCTTCAATGCCTGGTCGCAGTGGCGCGACGAGGCGCGGCACGACGCCGTGCAGGCCTCGCGCGACGCCGTGGTGCAGGCGGTGCGCTCCTCGCTCGGCGTGGCGCAGAAGCGCTTTTCCGAACAGCTCGCCAGCCCCGGCGTGCGGGACGCGCTTTCGCGCGGCCTGATGGATCGCGCGGCCGAGCAGCTCACCGCGGGCTGGCCAGGCGCCACGGGCGGTGAAGTGCGCCCGGCGGAACTGGGCGGCGCCTACGACGAACTCGCGACACCCGGTGCGAAGAAACTCGCCTACGGCCACGTCGCCGCGCTCGAGTCGGCGATCGCCGAGGGCAAGCCGGTCGCCTGGGCGATCCGCGAAGGCGGGAAGGGCTGGATCGCGCTCGCTGCGCCGGTCACCGCCGGCACCACGCCCGCGGTCGCGTTCGTGCGGCTGCCGATCGAAAAGATCTCCGGCGCGTTGCAATCTGCAGCGGTCGATGGCGATACGTATCTGGCGCTGCGGCAGGGCAATGCCACGCTCGCCGAGAAGGGCGACACGCAACTCGCCGGCAGCGCCGAAGCGCTGGCCGCCAAGGTCGAGGGCAGCGACCTTCGCGTCGCCGCGGCCGTGCCGGATGTGGCCGGCGGCCCGCTCGGCCTTGGCTCGACCGGCTGCGCGATCGCGTCGCTGCTGTTCCTGCTCG
>NZ_VTRV01000061.1 GCF_008274655.1 Cognatilysobacter lacus
CGCCCGCAGCGCCTCCGGCTGAGGGCGCTGCCGACGCGCCACGCGACGAGCTGCGCCTCTATGGCGTGAACGCCGTGCGCGCCGTGTTCGCGCGGCGGCCCGATGCGATCCGCAAGGTCTACCTCGCCGAGTCGCGCATTCCCGACATGCAACCGCTACTTCGCTGGTGCGTCGCGAATCGCATCGGCTACCGCGTCGTCGACACGCCCGACCTGCAGAAACTGGCGGCAAGCTCGCATCACGAAGGCGTGGTGGCCGACGTGCTCCGCCAAGCGCCGCTGCCACTATCGACATGGTTGCGCGACCTGCCGGCCGGCCCGCAATGCGCGCTGTGGCTGGACGGCGTGGGCAATCCGCACAACTTCGGCGCGATCCTGCGCTCGGCGGCGCACTTCGGCATCGCGGCGATCCTGTTGCCCAAGGAGTCGGCGCTGGCGGTGTCCGGTGCTGCGGCCCGCGTCGCCGAAGGCGGCGCTGAAGCGGTGCCGCTGGTGCGCCTGGGGCGCGCGGACAATTCGCTCGCGCAGCTGCACGGCGCGGGTTTCCGGCTCGCGGCAACGGTCGTCGAAGGCGGCGAAGACCTCTTCGACGCTACGCTGTCGCCGCGGCTGGTGTACGTGATCGGCGCGGAAGGCGAGGGCATGGACCGCACGTTCGCACAGGCCTGCGACGTGCGCGTCTCGATCGCCGGAAGCGGCATCGTGGAAAGCCTCAACGTCTCCGCTGCGACCGCTGTACTGCTCGCGGAATGGCGACGCCGCCAGCGCTGACGGGAGTCGCCGACTAGCCCTGTGGCCTTGCGGCGCGCGCCTCGCCGTCCGGTGGCAGCGGCAGGAGCGCGTCGATGCAGGTGCGGCCCGGCCGGCTGTCCACCGTCAGTACGCCGCCGACCTGCTTCGCGCGCTCGCGCATCGTGATCAGGCCGAGGCCAGCGGGCTTTCGAGTGTCGATGCCGCAGCCGTCGTCGATGACACGCAGGTGCAGTTGCGTGTCATCGCAGGCGAGATGAAGGCTCACTGCACCGGCACGCGCATGTCGCAGCACGTTGGTGAGCGCCTCCTGCGCGATGCGGAAACACGCAAGCTCGACTTCGCGCGGCGGTCGGCACGCGAGCCGCGGTATGTCCAGGCGCAGGTGCGGCAGGTCGCCGCGGAACAGCGCGCCCGCCTGCCACCGCAACGCCGATTCAAGGCCCAGCGCATCCAGTTGCGGTGGACGCAGCAGCAGCGAAAGGTCACGCAACTTGGCGACGGTCTGGTCGGCGATCTGCGCGATCTCGTGTGCGGTTTCCAGCACGACGGCATGCCGCGGCGGATCGGGCTCGTGCGCCAGCGAACTCGCACAGAGTTTGAGCGTGGTGATCGCCTGGCCGATGTCGTCATGCAGTTCGCGGGACAGCGACGCCCGCTCGTCTTCCTGCACGGTCATCAGCCTCCGCGTCAGGGTCTGGAGTTCAATCCGCTGCGCGTCGAGGCGCGCGGCCAGCTCGCCGTCGGGGCCGCCGCCACCCAACATGAGAAGGCGGATGCGATGACCGTCGACGTGCGCCTCGCCGACCGAGAGGCGTACGTCGATGGGCTGCCCGTGCGCGGGCCGCAGGCGGAGGTTCTTCTCGACAGCCGCTCCGAACAGGGCTGCATCCGCGTCCGACCGATTTTCGAACAACCCCGACGCCGCCGGTAGGGCAGTGTCGTCGTCGCCCAGATGCAGGATCGCGCGCGCCGCGCCGTTCGCCGCGCGCAACTCGCCGTCGACGAGCACCAGCGCGCCATGCGTAAGCGTGTCCGTGACTTCGCGCAGCACATGCACGTGATCGCTGCTGGCCGGGCGCGCCGAGAGCGCACGCCGCGTGGCCGAGGCCGCTACCGCGGCTGCGGCGAGCACCGACAACGTCACCGCTGCGGACGCGCGCGCATCCAAATGCAGCGCATACGGCGCGCCGAGCGCGATCAGGAGCACGGGCGCGAGGGCAAGTACCACCGAAGCACGGTGGGGGCGCGGCGGCTGCGGGGTGTCGGGATGCATGGCCGGAGTTTGCCACGCGCGATCGTCGCGCGATCGCCGCTGCGCCGTAACCCGGCCGCGCAGCTGCGACGAACGATACAGCGCGCCGCTGCTCGCCCTGCGTCAGAACAACTCGATACCGCCGGCGTCCATCGATTGCTGCGTCACGGCCTTGTGAGGCGGTCGCGCCCATTCGCCGCGCATCGACGCGATCCGTTGCGCGATCTGCGTGAGTGCACGCTGCACTTCGGCGTCGTGGTGCGGACGATGCAGCAGTTCCTGCAGCGCCACCGCTTCGCGATTGATCGACGCCAGCCGCTCGAGGTGCACGTTCGCCGAACCCAGCGCCTGCGTCGCGATGTCCTCGAACTGCAGCGAGCGCACGGCCTCGGAAACCGAGCCATCGATCGATCGGCTGCAATCGGAAATTTCGCGCATGCCGTTGCCGAGCGAGCGGTTGATTACTTCGACGCGGTCAAGCATCGCAGCCGCCTCGCCGCGTGCCGAACGCGCGCGGTCGATGTCTCGTGACGCCATCATGGTCACGGTTTCGCGCACCTTGTGGATCGCGTCCTTGGAGCTGTAGGCGAGTTTGCGGATCTGTTCGTTGAAGGCGGTGCTGCGTTCGGACAGGTTGCGCACCTCGTCGGCGACGACGGCGAAGCCGCGGCCGGCTTCGCCCGCGCGCGCAGCCTCGATGGCCGCGTTCAGCGCCAGCAGGTTGGTCTGGTCGGCGATCGACTTGACGTCTTCGAGCAGAGCGAAGATGCCATCGAGATGCTCGGCCATCGCATCGATGTGCGTGACGGTGTGGCTGCTCTGGCCGCTCACGGCTTCCAGCGCTTCGACCAGTTGTTCCATCTGCTGGCTCGCCTGCACGGCGAACCGCTGGACGTCGACGCCGCTATTGCCGTCGGAGCGGTCGATCAGCCGGCCCACCACCTGGTTCTGCTCGCGTGACTTGCGGTTCACGGCCTCGAAACTGGTGCCGAGCTTGGCGACGGCTTCGCGGATCAGGTCTTTCGTGCGGTCGAGCTCGTGCCTGGAACCCGTGATCTCGGACGACACGAACGTGCGCAGCTCTTCGAGCACACGCAACTGCTCGCGCGCCATCGAGACCTGCTTGCCGCCGGCGTGGCTCACGGACCAGGCGAAGACCAGCCACGCGGCGAGCATCGCGACCAGCGCGCCCCATTGCACGGCGGTGGGCCATCCCAGGCCCACGGCAACCATCACGAGGAGGGTGAGCGCTACGGGCGCTGCAATTCGGATCAGTACACGGGAGTCCATTGCAGCTCTCTTGCGGAGGTTCAACGGAGATAACGGCATGCGGTGGCGCCGCTTTAGGTCGGCGGTCGCGGTTCGGGGTATGCGCGGCCTTCGCGCGCGTTGCGTGCGCGTCCGCGATGACTGGTTCAGCCGCGTGAGGCTCTGCGGGCCGCGGCGAGCGTCGGCTAGGCGTGCGGCGTTGCTGCCAGGAGCCGGGTCGCGATGTCCTGCAGCGGCACGACCTGCTGCACCGCTCCGCGCATCACCGCCGCGCCGGGCATGCCCCAGACGACGCTGGTGGCCTGGTCCTGCGCGATCGTGGCCGCGCCGGCTTTGCGCAGTGCGAGCAACCCGCGCGCACCGTCGTCGCCCATGCCCGTGAGCAGTGCCGCAGTCGCATTCGGGCCGGCGTGCCGCGCCATGGACTCGAACAGCACGTCTACGCTCGGCCGATGCCCGCTTACCGGCAAGTCGTCGCCGACGCGGCAGAGCCAGCGGGAACGGCTGCGCTGGATGCGCAAATGGCGACCGCCGGGTGCGACGTAGGCGTGTCCTGGCGCGATGGGCTGGCCGTCCTCGGCCTCCCGAACGGTCATGCGGCTGTTGCGGTCGAGGCGTTCGGCGAAGGGTCGGCTGAACTGCGCAGGGATGTGCTGCGCAATCAGGATCGCCGGCGCATCGGCAGGCATCGACGACAACACGGTGCGGATGGCCTCCGTGCCGCCGGTGGAGGCGCCGATCGCGAGCAGGCGATCGGCGGTGCGATAACACGTCGCGGTGGCCACGGCGGCCGGCTGTGGCGCGCTGTCGACGCGTGCCACGCGGGCGCCCGCGGCATTCCGGACCTTCTCCTGCAACACGGCCGCGTATTCGGCGAGGCCGCGCGCGACGTCGGTGCACGGCTTGGTCACGAAGTCGACGGCGCCGAGTGCCAGCGCCTCCAGCGTGACTGCAGCCCCGGCTTCCGTGAGCGACGACACCATCACCACGGGCATCGGACGCAGCCGCATCAGGTTCTGCAGGAAGGTCAGCCCGTCCATGCGCGGCATTTCGACGTCCAGCGTCAGCACGTCGGGCCGTAACTGCTTGATCTTGTCGCGTGCGATGAAGGCGTCCGCCGCCGTGCCGACCACCTCGATGCCCGGATCGGCGTTGAGCATCTCGGTCATCAGCTGGCGGATGAGCGCCGAGTCGTCGACGACCAGCACGCGCACCGCAGCACTTTCGGGAGTGGGGCTTCCGGTCACGGTCACGAAAACAGTTCCACGCTTCCCGAGACCGGGGCATGCGACAGCCGGCCGTACAGCGCGCGCTCGGCGCGCACGATTTCCTCGTCGCGCGTGACCGGCAGGTGCCGCACCAGCGCGCGGCCGGTCTGCACGAAGAAACACACCTTGCGCGGATGGACGTCGCCGAGGTCCTGCGCGATCACGGGAATGTTCTCGTTGCCCAGGTAGTCGAGCACGAAGCGCGCGTTGCGCGTGCCGATCGGATCGCTGGTAAAGCCCCGCAGGACATTGCCGCCGCCGAACACCTTGGCCTGCAGCCGCGAACGCCGCGCACCGCGCTTGAGCAGGTCGTTGATCAGCAGCTCCATCGCGTGCGCGCCATAGCGCGCGCTGCCGTCCGACCGCGCGGCCAGCGCGGCCGGCTCGGAATCCGGCAGCATGAAGTGGTTCATTCCACCGACGCCGAGCGTCGGGTCGTAGATGCAGGCAGCGACGCATGATCCAAGCAACGTCACCAGTGCGATGGGCTGGTCGGTAACGCGGTATTCGGCGGGAAGCAGGCGGAACGCGCGCGTCTGCAGCGCTTCGTCGAAGTACGTCCCCGGGTCGGCGATGGCGAGCGCGGCGGCCATGGTCAGCGCGTAGGCCGGTAGACGGTCCGGCCGCAGGGAGTGAAGAGGTCGAGTGCCTGGTTGAAGCTCTCCGAGTGGCCGGCGTACAGGCGGCCCTCGGACGACAGCAACGGCCGCATGCGCTGCAGGACGCCGTACTGCGTCGGCTTGTCGAAATAGATCATGACGTTGCGGCAGAAAATCGCGGCGAGCCCGGGCGCCACCGCGTAAGTGGACTCGAGCAGGTTCACCGCCCGGAACTCGACGAGTTCGCGCAGCGCAGGCTTGATGCGGCACTGCCCGGCGTGCGGGCCGGTGCCGCGCTGGAAGAACGCCTGCTTGCGTTCCTCGGAAAGGGCGGTGATCCGATCGACTCCGTACACGCCGCGTTCGGCCGTTTCCAGCACCTGCGTGTCGATGTCGGTAGCGAGGATCCGCACCGGCGGCGCAAGCGTGCCGAACGCCTCGCAGGCGGTGATCGCGAGCGACCACGCCTCTTCGCCGGTCGACGCCGCGGCGCACCAGATGCGAAGCGGCGCATCCGCGCTGGGCGATGCCTGCCGCAGCTGCTCGAGCAGGACGTCGAAGTGGTAGCCCTCGCGGAAGAACGAGGTGAGGTTGGTGGTCAGGCAATTGACGAACGCCTGCCATTCGTCGCCGTCGTCGCGTGCCTCCAGTGCGTCCAGGTAATCGACGAAACGCATGAAGCCGCCCGCGCGTACCCGCCGCACGAGCCGGCTGTAGACCATGTCGCGCTTGTGCGGGCCGAGCGATATGCCGGCGCGCTGGTGGATCAGCCTGCACACGCGCGAGAAATCGCGCACCTCGAAGGTGAAGGCACGTTCGAGCGCGGCACCGACGGGCAATTCATCACCGCGTCCGCGTGCCGCCTGCTCAGCCATCCTGCGGCTCCGGGTTCATCCACGGCGCGCGCACCGGGTCGGACGCCTGGGCGGCGAGCCATTTGTCGAATGCGCGGGGCGCGAGCGCGGGCGAATACAGGAAACCCTGCGCAGCATTGCAGCCCAGCCCCCGCAGCAGTTCGGCCTGCTCGTGGTTCTCGACGCCCTCGGCGGTGACGTGCAGTTCCATGTTGTGCGAGATCAGCAGGATGGAACGCACGATCGCCGCGTCGCCGCGATTGGCCATCATGTCGCGCACGAACGAGCGGTCGATCTTGACGCGGTCGATCGGGAAGCGTTGCAGCATGGACAGCGAAGCGAAGCCGGTGCCGAAGTCGTCGAAGGAGAGCCGCACGCCGCGATCGCGCAGGGCGGCAAGCGCGCGCGACGCGTTGTCGTCCGGATTCAGCGCAATGGTCTCCGTGATTTCGAGTTCGATCTGGCCGGGATCGAGGCCCGTCTCGGCGAGCGCGGCCTCGACGTCGATCCGCAGGCTGGTCTCGTGAACCTGGTCGGGGAACAGGTTGATGCTGATCGCGACCTTGCGGCCGCCGACCTCCGGCCAGGTCGCGGCGTCGCGACACGCCTGGCGGATGATCCAGCGGCCGACGTCGTTGGCGAGCGCGCTGCCGGCCAGCACGTCGAGGAAATGGATCGGCGCGAGCAGGCCACGTTCGGGATGGCGCCACCGAAGCAGGGCCTCGGCGCCGAAGGTAAGGCCGTTCGCAAGGTCGATCTGCGGCTGGTAATGCAGCTCGAATTCGCCGCGGGCGTACGCTCGCCGGAGTTCGATTTCGAGCATGCGGCGATCGATGACCTCGCGCCGCATGCCCAGGTCGTAGCGACACCACTGGCGTCCGCCGCGCGCCTTGGCCTTGTAGAGCGCCAGGTCCGCACGTGCGATCAGCTCGCTCGCGCTCGGCAGGCTCTCTTCGGTCTGCAGGTCTTCGCGCACGGCGAGGCCGACGCTCGCTTCCAGGTGCATCGGCGTGCCCATCACGTCCATGGACTCGCCGACGGTGGCAAGCATGCGGATGAGATGCGCATCGAGGTCGGGGGTTGCGACGCCGGTGAACAGCACGCCGAATTCGTCGCCGCCGAAGCGACCGACCTGTGCGCTCGCCGGGAGCGCGAGCCGCAAGCGCGACGCCGTGGCCTGCAGCACCGCATCGCCCGCGGCGTGGCCGAGCGTGTCGTTGATCGTCTTGAAGTTGTCGATGCCGAGCAGTGCCAGCGCCAGCGGCTCGTCCGTGGCTTCCAGGTGCGAGGTTAGCGTCTCGACCAGCGCGGTACGGTTGGGCAGGCCGGTCAGCGCGTCGTACAGCGCGAGCTGGCGCAGCGTCGCCTGCTGGGCAAGGTCGTCGGTGACGTCGCGCAGGATGATCGCCTTGCCCTGGCCACGGCCGAGCTGCCACGTGCAACGCGTGGCTTCGAGCGTGCGTACGTCGCCGTTGGGTCCGAATGCATGTAACTGGGACTGCGGCGCACGACCCAGCGCGGCGTCCTCGTCGGTTGCGTGCAACCAGGTGCTGGCACCGGCGGGATCGGTCTGCAGATGGGGCGGGAACAACAGCGCGACGGGCATGCCGCGCATGCGGCGGCTGCGCATGCCGAACAACCCTTCGGCCGCGCGATTGGCGAGCGTGACCGCGCCATGCTCGTCGGTGATGATCATGGCGCTGAAGCCGGCCTGCATGATCTGCGTGGCGATGCGGTTCCGACGCTGCAGCGCATGGCGCTCGACCAGTCGTTCGCCGATGCCTCCGAGCCGATCGAGTGACTGCATCGTCTCGCGGCCGCACGACGCGCGCGGCAGCCGGTCGGCCACGGCGAGCACGCCGATCGCGCGCCCGTTCTCGCCGAACAGCGCCTGGGAATGCAGGAAGCGGATGCCGGGGAAGGTGGCGACGCCGGACCGGCCCGCGAAGCAGGCGTCCTGGAGTGCGTCGGCAACGGTGAGTCGGGGAAGCTGGGCATCGAGAGTGCCCGATAGTGCGATCAGCTGCGCGTCCAGCCCCGCGTCGACGCCGTAGCGCCCCACGATCCGCAACGGGGCGTCAGCATCGCAAAGGCCGATCCATGCGTACGGGGCATCGGCGACGCGGGCGGCGAGGGCGGCCAGGTCGACGAATTCCTCGCCCATCGCGGCCGCATCCGGCGCGTCCCCCACGTGGAGGGATGTTGCGTTCGAATCGGTCGCCTGCGGATACGAGAGCATGGGGATCCTTCGGTCGGTCGGTCGTCCGTGCGGGCCGTCGCGGGGCCGGCCTGCGCAGTTGGTTAACGGCCGCTGGCTCCGCGACTTGAAGCCGCCACCGGCGGTCACCGATAGCCTCGGCGACCGGCGGTACGTTGCAAACAGCCGGCGTCACAGAACTGCGCGGCCGGGCCCGAAAAACCCGAACGCCGGCGCGGGGCCGGCGTTCGTCGTCATCGCATCGCGGGTCAGAATTCCTGCCAGTGCTGCTCGTTGCCGCCGGCCTTGGCCTTGCGGGGCTTGGTCGCGATCGCCACCGCCGCGGGGCGCGACGGGGCGTGCACCCTCACGGGCTCGGCCGCACGCGCCAGCGCCGCGCTGACTTCCGCGCTCGCCGAATCCAGCCGGAATGCCGCGACCGTCTCCACCAGCTGCACCGCCTGCTGCTCGAGCTGGCGTGCGGCGGCCGAGGCTTCCTCGACGAGCGTGGCGTTCTGCTGCGTCGACTCGTCCATCTGCAGGATCGCCTGGTTGACCTGCTCGATGCCGCTGGTCTGCTCCTGCGATGCCGCGGAGATGTCCGCGATGATGTCGCTGACGCGCTTCACGCTGGTCACGATCGCCTGCATGGTCTGGCCGGCCTGGTCGACCAGTTGCGTGCCTTCGCCGACCTTCTCGACCGAGTCGTTGATCAGGCCCTTGATCTCCTTGGCGGCCTGCGCCGAGCGCTGCGCGAGCGAGCGCACTTCGGAGGCGACGACCGCGAAGCCGCGGCCCTGTTCGCCCGCGCGTGCCGCTTCCACCGCCGCGTTGAGCGCGAGGATGTTGGTCTGGAACGCGATGCCGTCGATCACGCTGATGATGTCGACGATCTTGCGCGAGGCGGCGTTGATCGCCCCCATCGTGCCGACGACCTTGCCGACCACCGCGCCGCCCTGCTGCGCCACGTCCGCCGCGCCGATCGCGAGCTGGTTGGCCTGCCGTGCGTTGTCCGCGTTCTGTCGCACCGTCGAGGTGAGTTCTTCCATCGACGAAGCCGTTTCCTCGAGCGACGCCGCCTGCTGCTCGGTGCGCGCCGACAGGTCGCTGTTGCCGGAGGCGATCTCGCCCGCCGCGGTGTTGATCAGCTGGCTGCCCATGCGGATCTGGCCGACGATGCCCGACAGCTGGTGGACCGTGCGATTCGCGTTGCGCGCCAGGTCGCCGAACTGGCCGGGAAGCTGTTCGTCTGCGCTCAGCGTGAGGTCGCCGTCGGAGACTCCCGCGAGCAGCGTGCCGACTTCGCGCAGGCCGTGGTCGGCGCTCTGCATCAGCGTGTTGAGGTTGGCCACCATCTCCGCATAGATGAACTCGTAGGCGGCCGCGTCGCCGCGCTTGCTGAAGTCGCCGGCGACGGCTGCGTCCACCAGCGAACGGATTTCGCCGGTGACCTTGAGCATGCCGGCCTTCACCGCGTCCACCGCCTCGGTGACGCGTGCCTTCTGGCCCGGATAGCGCTCGATGTCGCGCGAAAGATCGCCGCGCGCGTACTGCCCGACCAGCTCGATCGCGTGCATCTTCACCGCGATGTGCGAGCTGACCAGCGTGTTCAGGTCATCGGCCATCACACCGTACGAGCCGGGGAACTGGTCGGCGTCGATGCGATGGTCGATGTTGCCGGCCTGGTGTTCGTTGAACATGTCCTGCTGCGCCCGTGCGAAGCCACGCAGCGCGCCGACCACCTTCTCGATGCCGTCCCCGATCACGCGCAGCTCGTCGTGGCTGCGCACGCCGACCTTGTCCGGGAACTGGCCCGCGGCGAGGAGCTCGGCCGCGTTCTGGATCTTGCCGAGCGAATCGCGCGTGCTGCGGCTGAAGCCGAGGAACAGGTAGGCCGACAGGCCCAGCGCGAGGAGCACGATGGCGATGACTGCGAGCGTCTTGTTGCGGTGGGCGGTGACCGCATGGGCGGCGGAATCGTCGAGCGCGGTGTCCATCGCTTCCGACGCCCGGCGCACGGAGGCCCGCACGGCCTCGTTCTGCGCAGCCATCGCGGCGATCGGGAAATCCTGCGTTTCCGCGTCGATCACGTTCTTCTGCACGAACGCCTTGTGCGCCAGGATCGCGTTGATCGCCGCGGTCATCGGTCCCTTGACCTTGGCGGCGATGGCGGGCGAGGTGTTCTTCAGTTCGCTGAGGTCTAGGTTGATGCGGTCCAGCAGGAACTGCTCCATGCCACTGGCTTCCGCGAATTCGGCGCGGTCGTCGGCCCAGATCGACTGTTCGCCCAGCACGTGCACGGCGGTGGCGCCGTACTTCGAGCTGGCCTCGCCAAGAAGCGGCAGCCACTCGGCCACCGAACGGCTCGAGTAGTACATCGCCGGATCCGTCGCCAGTGCCATGCCGCTGGCGACGTCCATCTTCTTGACAAGCAGGCGCGCCTGGCGCATTGCCTCCGTATGTGCGGCGCCGGACTTGGCAGCGTCGCTCTCCGGCTGCTGGGCCTTGGCCCATGCACTCTTCACCGCCGCGATCTGGTCGTCGAGCGGCTTGTCGGAAAGCTGGGCGGCCTGCCACGCAGCGACATCGGCGAGGCCCTTGTCCACGTCGTGCAGGGTCGCTTCGACTGCGCCCGGCTGCGGCGCTGTCTTGTAGATCTGCCGGAGCATCAGGCCGCGGTGCTGCTGCATCGCCAGCATCGCTTCGCCCATCGATCGCATCGGTGCCGACGCGCTGCCGGCGAGTTTCGTCGCCGACATCTCGTGGTGCGTCGTCGTGGCGATGAAGCCCGTCAGCACCGCGCAGGTGAGCACGAACGATGCGCCGATCACCACCGCTTTCTGGGTGAAGCGCAGCTTTGACATCAGCCGCGTCGCGGGGGCGAGAACCCGATCGGCAAGCGACGAAGAATTGGAGCGCATGACAGCCTCGGGCAGGAGACCCTTCGTGGGTCGGCTGAAGTCGTCAACGGCGCGGGGCAGGGGATCTTTAATGGGCCGGGCCAAGGCTTTCTGCGACCGCGCGGTGGCGTGCAGCGTGTGCACGCGCCCCGGCGTGGACTTGCGACGTTCGTCATGAATGCGCGGGGCATGCGTCGCGGTTGCGCGTAGGCGGCTAAAGAAGGCGAGGCGCGCGCCGATGGCTGCATCAGGGCGCCGCGTGGCGCCGCGCAGCCGCTGCCAGGAGACTCGCCATGAACCGTTCCTTCGTATTCGCCGTCGCGCTGGCGCTCGGCGCCGTGCTGCCGGCCCAGGCCGCGGACCTCAAGCCCGTCAAGCGCGTCGAACCGCAGTATCCGCCCGAAGCCGCGCGCGCAGGCACGACGGGTTACGTCGACGTCGAGTTCGAAGTGGATCCCACGGGCAAGGTGGCCGCGGTATCCGTCGTCAGCGCGAAGCCGACCCGTACGTTCGAGCAGGCCGCGGTGCGCGCAGTGAAGCAGTGGCAGTTCGAACCGGGCGGCGGCAAGGGCAAGGTTCGGCTGAGCTTCTCGCTCTAAGCGATCCAGCGACGCTTGTTGCTGTCGCGTCGCAGCCCCGCGCCATCGCGTGAGGTTGGCGCGATCCATCGATCGAAGCGCAACCAAACGGCCGCAAGCAGCGGCCGTTCTGCCGTGTGCGCGGCGCGCCGGCTAGAACGGGCGTCCAGTCGCCACGAACACGGCCGCCCCAGGGCGGCCGTCGTGCTTCATTTCCCGGGGATCAACGCTGCGTGGGCGTGCGCAGCGAGGGCTTTCCTGGCGCCGCGTATTCTGCTGCACGGCCGTCAGTTGCTCGATGTCGACATCCGTGCGGCGCACGGTGTCGAACCGCGTCGTAAACCCAAGGCGAAATCGAAGTGAGTGCGCAACGCCGTGCGACCTACTGCCGGGTTTCCGTTAAAGCAGGCACATCCTCGCGTGCGCGAATGCCGCGCACGTGGCGCAACAAGTAGAAGCCGGGGCGTCGCCACCACGGCTTCGTTTGATTCGCGATGTGGAGTACGAGTTCAGGCCGCGACGGCCTGCTCGACGAGCCCCATCTCCTCGCTCGTCATCAGGCGCTCGATGTCCAGCAGGATGAGCATGCGATCGTCGACGACGCCCAGCCCCATCAGGAACTTGCGATCGATCGCGGACCCGAGATCGGGTACCGCGCGCACCTGCGAGGGATCCAGGCGCAGCACATCGGAGACTCCGTCCACCACCGCGCCGATCGTGCGGCCCGCAACGCTGAGCACGATCATCACCGTCGTGTCCTCGTAGGTGGCCTGCGACAGATCGAACTTCAGCCGCATGTCCACCACTGGCACGATCAGGCCGCGCAGGTTGATCGCACCTTTCACGAACGACGGAGCACCGGGCAGGCGCGTGACCTGGTCGTAGCCACGAATCTCCTGCACCTTCAGGATGTCGACGCCGTACTCCTCGCTGCCGAGGGTGAAGGTGAGGTACTCGCGATCGGCCGCGTGGGCACTCGCGTCGGCGGTGAGGACTTCGGTGTTCATGTCGGTTGGGCTCCGGCGCGGCTCAGGCCGCATCCTTCAGGCGAAGATGCTGCGCGAGGCCGTCGGCATCGACGATGAGCGCGACGCGACCGTCGCCCAGTATCGTCGCACCGGATACCCCCGGCACCTTGCGGTAATTGGTCTCGAGGTTCTTGATAACGACCTGCTGCTGGCCGAGCAGTTCGTCCACTTCCAGCGCGATCCGCCCGCGTTCGCTTTCCACGACCACGGCGATGGCGGGCATTTCGAGCCGTTCGCCTTCGCTGACGTGCAGGCCGTATTGCCGCGCCAGGTTGAGCAGCGGAATGTAGTCGTCGCGCAGGCGCAGCACGCGATCACCACCACCGATGGTGCGTACCTCATCCGGCTTCGGCTGCAGCGATTCCACCACCATGTTCAGCGGCAGCACGAACACCTCGTCGCCCACCGCCACCGTCATGCCGTCGAGGATTGCAAGCGTGAGCGGCAGGCGGATGGTCATCGTCGAGCCGCGGCCGGTCTGGCTGCGGATGTCGACGCCGCCGCCCAGCGCCTGGATGTTCTTGCGCACCACGTCCATGCCGACCCCGCGGCCGGAAACGTCGGTGAGCGTTTCGGCGGTGGAGAAGCCGGGGTGGAAGATGAGTTCCCACACCTGCGCGTCGGTCGCGTTGTCGCTGATGGGAAGCCCGCGCTCGGCCGCCTTGCGCAGGATCTTTTCGCGATCGAGGCCGCGGCCGTCGTCGCTGACTTCGATGACGATGTGGCCGCCCTGGTGCATCGCGCTCAGGGCGATGGTGCCGGTCTCGTCCTTGCCGGCGGCACGACGCTCTTCGGGTGCTTCGAGGCCGTGGTCGATCGAGTTGCGGATCAGGTGCACCAGCGGGTCCACGATCTTTTCGATCACGCCCTTGTCGAGTTCGGTCTGCTCGCCGACGGCCTTCAGGCGCACCTTCTTGCCGAGCCGCGTGGCGAGGTCGCGCACCATGCGCGGGAAGCGCGAGAACGCGAAATCGACCGGCAGCATGCGCACCGACATCACCGCTTCCTGCAGGTCGCGCGAGTTGCGTTCGAGCTGGTTGATCGCGGCGATCAGCGCCTCGAACTGGACGGGATCCAGCGACTCGGTGCGCTGGCGGATCATCGCCTGCGTGATCACCAGTTCGCCCACGAGGTTGATCAGTGCGTCGACCTTGTTGACGCCGACGCGGATCGAGCTTTCCGCGGTGCCACTGCCGCCCACGGACGCCTGCAGCTCCGCGGGGTCAATCGTCTCCGCGTCGGGTTCGACTGCCGCTTCCAGCAGGTCTTCATGGATTTCGAGATCGCACTGGCCCTCGACCCAAGCAAACACGTCGTCGATCGCGGCACGCTCCACATGGCCGGGCAGTGCCAGCGACCAGCCGAGGTACGCGTTCACCGGGTCGAGCGCGGCGAATGCCGGCAGCGTGTCGTCGAAGCACGTGATGTTGTGCGCACCGAGTTCGTCGAGCTCGCGCAGCATCCGCAGCGGGTCGTTGCCACTGAGGAACAGGGGCGGATACGGACGGAACACCACGCGCCACGACGAACGGCCCGCAGCAGCCGCACGCGGCCCGGCGGTTGACGGCGCCGCGGGTGCAACGCCGGTGAGCAGGGCGTCGAGTTCGCGCTTGCTGGCGTCGATCGCTGGCTGGTCGAGCGCACCGCCACTCTCGGCGTATTCGAGCATGCCGCGCAGCACGTCGACCGAGTTCAGGAGCACGCTGATCGCTGCCGAATCGAGGTGTCGCTTGCCTGCGCGCGCCTCGTCCAGCAGCGTCTCGATCACGTGCGTGAAGTCGCTGATGAACCGGAAGCCGAAGGTGCCCGCGCCGCCCTTGATCGAATGCGCGCCGCGGAAGATCGCATTGATCGTGTCTGCGTCCGAGCGACCGGCTTCCATGCCGAGCAGGCCCGACTCCATCGTGTCGAGACCTTCGCGGCTCTCCTCGAAGAAGGCCGCGTGGAAGCGGCTCATGTCCATCATGGCCGGGCCCTCAGCCCAGGACTTTGCGCACGGTGGCGAGCAGTTGCTCCGGGTCGAACGGCTTCACCAGCCAGCCCGTCGCGCCCGCGGCGCGGCCTTCCTGTTTCTTCTCCGGGCCGGACTCGGTGGTGAGCATCAGCAGCGGCGTGAAGCGATAGTCGGGCAGCTGGCGCAGGTTGCGGATCAGCTCGATGCCGTCCATGCGCGGCATGTTGACGTCGGTGACGACCGCATCGAAGCGACGCGTCTTCGCGATGTCGAGCGCCGCCTGCCCATCCTCGGCCTCGCTCACGTTGTAGCCGCCCGACGAGAGCGCGAATGCGACCATCTGCCGCATGGATGTTGAGTCGTCGACGATCAGCAGTTGCGCGCTCACGCGAATCTCCGTTTACGGCTTGGTGTTATCGACGCCCAGGCTCACCGCGAGCGCGAGCTGCCGCGCGGCGTTGACCAGGGCGGGCGATGCGAGGTTGACGGTGGTGCGGCGCCCCGCGCCGGCGCGATCGCGCACGAAGGCGTGCAGCAGCTGCAGGCCGGCGGCGTGCACGCGCTGCACCTGGTCGGCGAGCAGTGCGACGGGTTCGTCATCGTCGAGATGCGGCAGGAGCACCTGGTGAAGCTCGCCAACGTGCTCGATACCGAGGTCGGATTGCAGGCTCAGCTCTGTCATGACGCACCTCGCCGCGGGAAGGGTTACGTCCGGTTTAACGGCGGCGGGCGTGGCGACTTGAGCGCGGGGCGGGGCGCGGGTGCGGGGCGTGTCGCAGTTTCAGCGGGGTGGCGGCCGGTGCCCGCCCAGGACTTGCGGCCGAGCGCAGGCGCCG